>NZ_JAGHZN010000029.1:0-118500 GCF_017746735.1 Roseofilum sp. Guam
TATTGACGGGTTTGAGATGTTTGAGAACGCATTGAGGATTGCCCGGACGGTGGCTGTCCTCAGCAATATAGGTTTCTCCGAAGCCTCCAGAACTCAGAGACTTCACGATTTGGTAATGTCCGGCGAGTTGGGTTCCAATTTGAAGAGTCATGGTAGTTAAGGATGTGAGGGTTATGGGGGATAGAAATACTCAAACCTAGAATGTCCAAATTTTCAGAGTGTGGTCTTGACTGCCACTAGCAAAAAGCTGACCGTCGGCACTGACAGCCATGGCTCCCACTTGCCAAGGATATCCAGAAATGGTGCGAATTTCTTCTCCAGTTTCTAACTGCCATAATTTTAGCACCTTGTCATCGCTGGCACTAGCCAATACTGATCCATCCGGGCTAAAAAATACGGCATTGACAGCCATTTTGTGACCCGTTAAAGTTAAGGTGGTTTCGCCGACTAGACTTTGAATAGTAATCGTTTTGTCGCGACCCCCCATTGCTAGTAAAGTGCCATCGGGACTATAGGCAATGGCATTAATTTTTCCGGAGACTTGAACCATTGAAGTTTGTTCTCGGTTGGTCGCATCCCAAAGTTGAAGGGTTTGGTCTTGGCAAGCGATCGCCAAGTTTTCCCCATTCGGACTCCAGGCGATCGCACTGACCGCTACTTTTTCACTGTTCAGTTGCCCTAAGCTTTCTCCGGTTTTGCCATCCCATAATTGAATCGTTTTATCTCGACTGGCACTAGCAAGAATACTACCATCCGGACTAAATGCAACAGTAATAATCGGCATGGTATGCGCTGCCATACTGAGCAGTTCTTCACCCGTCTTTAAACTCCATAGTTTGACGGTTTTATCATTACTGCCACTGGCAATACTCTCTCCAGTCGGAGAAAATGCGACTGAATTTACAGTATTGGTATGTCCGGTAAACGTTCGGATCGAGTCCGTGTTAGCTAACTCCCAAAGACTTTTCTGACTTGCGCTTTTTTGAGTTGCGGTCGAAGTCACCTGGGGTAGTGGCTCAGGAATGGGAGGAAGGGTTGCTTCCGATGGCGCACTTGGCGCACTTGGCGATTTTTCTTCCACCGCAACAGGTTTGACCTCTACTTCTTCGCGTTCAATGACTGGAGTTGATGTAGCCAAAGGTGGCGAAACTACCTCTGGAGGTTCTATGGTTTCTGGTTTTGGGGGTGAAGTGGTTCTGTTTTGATATTGACAGAAAAAAATAAACTCTGGCCCGTCGTAACCCAAAATAATGCGATCGCCTGACTGCAAGTCTTGAGATCCTTGTAGCTTTTCTCCATTCAGAAATGTTCCATTGGCACTCTTTAAATCGCAAAGTTCCCAGATCGGTTCTGGTTCCCTCACCCTCAGTTGAATTTGAGCGTGTCGCCGAGACACCTTATTATATTGTTCTGGGTCGATCGCAATGTCGCAATCCTCAGATCGACCCAGCATCGTCGCATGAGTTAAAGATAAATCATATGGTTTACTTGAATTCACTTGACTAACTAACGTTAATCTAGCCTGAATTTCCATATTGGAAACTAATTCATCGGTCTTCATCGCTTGTCTCTCATCACCTCATAGACCAACTATTGTTTTTATTTTTATATCTAAATCCCTTGGGCTGAAGGGTTGTTTTTAACAGAGTTTACTTTATGTATAGGATAAGAGAAAGTTATACTACCTGTCAATTCACAAAGGTCAAAATTTGAGTCTGAACTAAAGTTTACGTTTTATAATTGAACATTATGCTTAGTCGATGGTGGACGTATCAAAAGGAACGGTTTCCGATCGCAGCCAATGGACTGTTAATTGGGGTGTTTAGTTTTTCGGCAGTCAGTTATTCGGCGCTGCTGCGGGGAGGGGTTCCCAGTTGGGATTCTAGTGGAGTGGCTTTTGCGATCGCTTTTTTGTTCTTTTTGCAGTTGCGAATTGCTGATGAGTTTAAGGACTATGAAGAAGACTGCCGATTTCGCCCCTATCGCCCGGTTCCCAGGGGTTTGGTTAGTTTGCGCGAATTGGGGATTTTGGGCGCTTTGACGGCCCTTATACAAGGGGTTTTGGCACTCTATTTGGGGGGATTAACCCTAGGATTATTCCTGATTGGAGTTTGGCTATATTTGGGGTTGATGAGTCAAGAATTTTTTATCCGTGATTGGCTTAAGGCTCATCCCATCATTTATTTAATTAGCCACATGATGATTATGCCCTTAATTTATGGCTTGGCAACTGCGTGTGATTGGCAGGTAACAACCGGGGTGATGCCTAGCGGTTTAGGATGGTTTTTGGCGGTTAGTTTTTTCAACGGTGTGGTGATTGAAATTGGGCGCAAAATTCGATCGCCGAAGGATGAGGAAGCGGGGGTAGACACCTACAGTTACTTGTGGGGACGCAAATGGGCGGTTTTCGTCTGGTTAGCCGTTTGTACGATTATGGCAGTTCTGAGTGCGATCGCCGCGAACTTAGTTGGGTTTGGCTTACCCCTGGCGATCGCAACTGGGCTAATGTTGGGGATTTCCGGAACACTTGCCCATTGGTTTTTACGCTCTCCAGTTTCCGGTTCGGGTAAACGCTTTGAATACCTTTCTGCCCTCTGGACGCTGTTGGTTTATCTCGGTTTAGGCATTATTCCCTTACTGATTTCACCTTAACTTTTTACAAAGGCGAAGCCCTATATATTCCAGAAGTATTGAGTTTTAGATACATTTTCAAGAATTACCACAGGACTTCAATTAAGAGTATTATTTCAACTCAACCTTAGAGCCTGGTGATCACCAATATTTCTTCTTTGTATATATGCCCAAATATCCAATAAACTGTTGGGGGCAAAAAATATCCTCATCATACTCTACTAACTTTCCTCCCCAGTCAAGCTAAGTCTGCTTGTGTACACTAAACCCAAATTCACCCTGACTATTTCTGATTGCCAATCTATGACCTTCACGTACACCAAACCCAGCTTTCCCTATTATGCTATATGGGACTTGAGACCTTACCAACCTGAACTACTTTAGCTGGTTAGCACTGTCCATTGCCTGTTGCCTATTGCCTGTTCCCTTTCCTTCAACATGCCCGAACTCAAATATGCCCTTGTCCATGAATGGTTAACCCCTTTAGCCACAGGGGGGTCTGAACTTGTTGTTCAAGAAATTCTCAAACATATTGACGCGGATCTGTATGCTCTGATTGATTTTGAATCCACGAACCCGGAAAGTTATCTCTATCAACGCAAAATTGGAACCACGTTTTTACAACACTTTCCCTTGGCGCGTCGAGGGGTACAAAATTATTTACCTCTGCTTCCTCTGGCGATCGAGCAACTCGATTTAGGCGAGTATGACATTATCCTCTCTTCCTCTCACGCAGTTGCCAAAGGAGTCCTCACCCGTCCGGGACAACTGCATGTCTGCTATTGCCATACCCCCATGCGCTACGCCTGGGATTTAACCTTTGACTATTTGAAGCAGAGTAAACTGGGGCGGGGTATACCCGGTTGGGTGAGTCGCTATATCCTCCACAAAATGAGGCTATGGGACGTGATCTCTGCCAATCGGGTAGATCAGTTCATTGCGAATTCCAAGTACACTGCACGGCGAATTTGGCGGTGCTATCGCCGTAAAGCGGAAGTGATTTACCCTCCTATTGATGTCGATCGCTTTCCATTTCAAGCTCAAAAACAGGATTTTTATGTCACCGTCTGCCGTCTGGTGAGCTACAAACAAGTACGGTTGATGGTGGAGGCTTTTAACCAGTTGGGTCGGAATCTGGTGGTTATTGGTACCGGGCCTCAACGGGAGGAACTCGAGGAAATTGCCAAACCTAATATTCAGTTTCTCGGTTTTCAACCCAATGAGGTAGTGGATAAATATATGAGTGAAGCGAAAGCCTTTGTTTATGCTGCTTGTGAAGATTTTGGCATGGCTATTGTCGAAGCTCAAGCCTGTGGGACTCCGGTTATTGCTTATGGCAAGGGAGGCGCTTTAGAAACCGTCCGCGATCGCCGGGTTAAGCCAGAGGGCGCAACCGGATTATTATTCCCTGAGCAAACCCCAGAATCGTTGATGGAAGCCGTTGAGATTTTTGAGCGATCGCCCTTTAACCCCGAACAAATTCATCACCATTCTACCCAGTTTCACCCCAAAGTCTTTGAAGAGCGTTATAGTGATCTACTCAAACGCGCTTATCAAGACTTACAACAGTTCTGATGGGCAGTTCTGATGGGCAGCATTTGCCCGGTCTCGATCCCTCACCTCAGAATAATTAGAATCAAATTCTTCTGATTCGGGGTCAGTGGCTTTATGATGATTAGGTGTGTGTGGTGTGAAATAGAGGAGTACGATGACTGCTGAGAGTCAATTCATCTCTGGCAAGACTGCTCGGATCTATGTCAAGCGCGGATTTCGTCCCCAACGATTCAGAGCTAGGCATCAAGGTCTATCCATCAGTCTCAACGGAGCGTTTTTCAAACGAGCCTTCGATATTTTATTCTCGCTGGCTGTTCTGATTCTGTTTTCCCCGGTTTACATGGTGTTGACCCTGTTGATTATACTGAGTTCTCAAGGCTCGGTTTTTTATATCCAGGAACGGGTGGGGAAAGACTACAGACTGTTCAAATGTATTAAATTTAGAACGATGATTCCCAATGCGGATCGAGTTCTCTCCGAGATGATGGCGGCTTCTCCCCAAATGCGCGAAGAGTTTGAGCAGAACTTTAAGTTAAAACACGATCCGCGTATAACCTGGATTGGTAAGTTTCTCAGAGTCACAAGCTTGGATGAATTTCCCCAATTCTGGAATGTATTGAAGGGAGATATGAGCGTGGTTGGCCCCCGTCCCCTGGTTCCCGAAGAACTGCACAAGTATGGTAAACATATTGACAAGGTGTTAACCATCAAGCCGGGAATTACAGGGCTGTGGCAGGTATCAGGACGCAATGATATTCCCTACCCTCGGAGAATTCAAATTGACCTGTATTATGTGAATTTCAAGAACTTTTGGATGGATCTCTGGATTGTGATTAAGACCATTGGAGTGGTCATTTTTCCCAAAGGAAATGGAGCTTACTAACCTAGGCTAGATTCACAACAAATGGATAACACCCAGGGGGTTCGGGCTTTGCCTGGACTCCCGATTAGTTAGAGTAATTAAATGGGTATAAGTTAGGTGAATTAAATTACGGAACTAGAGGAAGAAAGCAGGAGCCGCCGGAGGGGAAATTATGCCAAAAGCCATTGAAATAAATGCCTACACTCTCGTTGCCGCAGGATGGGCGATCGCCATCTTAGGAGTAACTGGGTGTACGACGCAAGTTCAATCTGAACCTCCAACTGCAATCCCAATTGAGGAGTCCGCTATCGAGGGAAGCGCTCCTGCCCAGTCACAAGCTGAAACCGTATCTGCCAACCCTAACCCTGATTTTCAGAGCGTAACAGTAGTAGACAATCTAGAGCATCCATGGGGTCTGACTTGGCTGCCAGATGGTTCCATTCTGATTACCGAGCGATCGGGGCAACTGCGCATTGTCCGAGATGGACTCCTCGATCCAACACCGATTGCTGGAGTCCCTGAAGTTTTTGCACAGAACCAAGGCGGCTTGCTAGATATCGCAGTGCATCCAGGCTTTGCAGAAAACCGCCTGGTTTACTTCACCTATGCTCACGGAACCAGTTCAGCCAACCGAACTCGAATTGCTAGAGCCACCTTTGATGGCAGCTCCTTGAGCAAGTGGCAAGTCATTTTTGAAGTATCCCAAACCAAATCTAGAGGACAACACTTCGGTTCCCGTCTATTATGGTTGCCCGACGGTACGCTGTTAGCGTCCATTGGCGATGGAGGTAATCCTCCTGTGGAACTTGAGGGGCAATTCATCCGCCAACAAGCCCAGAACCTTGGCAGTCATCTGGGCAAGATTATCCGCATCAATGATGATGGCTCTGTCCCACCTGACAACCCTTTTGTCAACAATCCGAATGCAGCACCAGAAGTTTGGAGCTACGGGCATCGTAACATCCAAGGATTGGCGTTCGATGCGATCGCCAATCGGGTTTGGGTGACCGAGCATGGTGCTCGTGGAGGAGATGAGGTGAATTGGGTGGAAGCGGGTGACAATTATGGTTGGCCGGTGGCAACCCACAGTCGGGAATATTCGGGCGGGCTGATTTCTCCAGAAACCTCCCTTCCAGGCATGGTCGATCCTAAAGTCATCTGGACTCCCTCCATTGCTCCGTCTGGGCTGGCGGTTTATGGGGGAACACTCTTCCCTGAGTGGCAAGGCAACCTGTTTGCCGGGGGTTTGGTGTCTCAAGATATTCGCCGTATCGAGCTAGACGAGTCGGGCAATGTGTTAAACGAAGAGTCGATCGCGATCGGTCAACGAGTACGTGATGTCCGACAAGGCCCAGATGGGATGTTATATGTGCTGACGGACGCATCAAACGGCCGGCTCATCCGCCTAGAACCGGTTGACCGCTCGCTTTTGCAGCCAGCAATCCTATCAACTATTACCCCTTAATATCAAATCGATTAGCGATCGCTTTTGTTCTGTTGTATTCAGGGTTTTCTCACCTAGAAACGAGAAACTAGAAGCAGCTTGAGCCAATTATTGAGAAGTTGCTATGAATCGGATAACTAAGATTTTACTGGCTACGGGGAGTATAATCGCGATCGCTGGTGCCTCTCTCGTTGTTCATGCTGGAGGGTGGGATAACTTTAAGCTACGTTATTTTCATCTCACCAGCCACCTCAACGAGCAAAACCAAGAACTGAACGACATTCGCAAACAAGGAACAAAACTAGAAAAATCCAGCCGCATTACGTTAAGCGATCTGCTCAACGGAGGACCGCCCAAAGACGGAATTCCCAGTATTGATAATCCACAGTTCGATACCTCCCAAACCACACCATTTAAGGGTGAAGAAACCGTTATTGGTGTGGTGATTAATGGAGAAGCTAAAGCCTATCCATTTGGGATTATGAACTGGCATGAAATTGTGAATGATACGGTGGGAGGAAAGACGATTACCATTACTTACTGTCCGTTGTGCGATACGATTGTTGTTTTTGAACGGCATCAAACTACCTTTGGAGTTTCTGGTAAACTGTATCAAAGCTGTTTGGTGATGTACGATCGCACAGACGATACCTTATATTCTCAGCCTTGGGCAATGGGAATTATTGGGGCAAAGGTTGATCAACATCTCGATCGCCTACCGGCTGTCAAAACAACGTTAGCCGAATGGTTGAGAGAACATCCAGAGAGTCAAATTCTTTCCACGAATACCGGACATATTCGAGATTACCAAAATTATCCCTATGGCAGTTACTATAGTGACGATAATATTATCTTCCCCGTCCGCAATCAGGATCGACAATCCCTACCTCCTAAAACTATTGTGAGCTACATTTGGGAATCAGATGACCAAACTCCCCGCGATCGCTTTTCAGGGGAGAGTTTACACATTGCTCACCAGGAACTCGAACAAATTGGCGAAAAAACAGTTACTTTTAATGGTCGAGAAATTCGCCTGGTTTGGGATGAACGGATGAAAACTGCACGCTTTGAAGAAATGGATGGTCAAGTGATTCCCAGTACCACCGCTTTTGCTTTTGTTTATCCGGCTTATTTTGAATGATCATTTATGCGGGAATAAATTCCGTCACTAGGGTAAGCTGAACCAACCCCAATTTCCAGGGTTGACCGGATGCGGAAATTTTTACTCCAGTGCCTGAAAAGATTAAACCTAGGGCAGGTCTTGCTGTTTCTATCTCGGTTTTCATCTGCTCTAAAAATCGATCGGTTTGTAGCGTTAACTTAGGCTCATTGGCCCTAAACGACAATTCAATTATGGCATCGTTCATTAAACAAAAATGACCCGGAATATAAGGTTCTCCTGTGGCTAAGTCCAGTTGCAGATCTTGGTCAATCGATTTGACATTCAACAGTGCGACTAACCGCAAGGTTCCTGCATCCCATCCCCATTCCGGTTGTAGCACGTAGGCTGGTACTTGACCGAGGAATTGCATGAAGTCATAGGATAAGCTGGTGAGTTCCCAGAGCAGATAGGACATCCATTCGGTTAAGGAGACTTGAGGATGGAGCTGTAGACCTTCTTTGAGTTGAAAGCGGAAAGGAGAAGGAAGGATGGGTTCACCCAACAGGTTCAGATGAGCTAAGACTTGGTTGGTAATGGCGATCGCCTTTAACGGACTCTCAACGTCAAGCAGGTCTAGCGTTTGCAGTTGATCGAGCGCGGGGAATAAAGCTCTGGAGAGCAAACTTTGACGATAAGCGTCGATTAATAGGGGATCGGTCCATTGAATGAGTATCGAGCGATCGCTATCTTTAGGATCGGACTCCATCCCTTCTGCAATCCACTCTAAACCCAAGGTAACTTGCACTGTACCCGAAACCCAATCTTTACCGGGTTCGAGAATATCCACTAAACAGGGTTCGAGCCAGGGTTGTAGATGGGGGGTTTGGGTTTGTAATTCCTTTTCCCAGTATTGAATCAGATCCGAGCCAGAAATGGGGTCAGTTACTGACGGGGAGAGAATTTGGAACTCGGTTGTTGCTTGAGGAGGAATAGGGGGAGGAGCGAAAGTGGCTAAATCGATCGCCCATTGAACAGATTCTGCTTGCACCTCTAGAATAGGAACCACGCGCAACAGTCCCTGCTCTTGAGAGCCATCAGCTTCCCACTTTTGGGCATACACACCGCCACTCACTTGCATGAGACCATAGGAACTGGTCGCGATTGTCCACAGTAATTGCACACTGAGATCTTCAACTAACCCGTTAGAATCTTGGGGAGAGAAGGGCGCTCTATTATCTTCCTGGATCTTATTCAGGGGATCTAAAACTTCATAGACCTCTTCCGTTACATAGGGCAGTAAGTTTTCTGGGGTGAAAGGTAAATCTTCCGGCCAACCGCCTTTCGGCGATCGCAGTTCAGTCATCAATACCATTAACTGCTCCATGGCTCTTTGCAAGGTTTCTGGACAAGAGGCAGATATTTTGGGGCGATCGCCATTCCAGGGCCAAGGCAAGCGAATTAAGGTTTCACTAATTGTTTCCGCATTAAACTCTTCTAGGGGAGTGTAGTCAGATTCGCCCATTCCAATCAACTCGGACGTAACCCGATTGCTTCCACTGTTGATGGGGGACAAACCCATTGATCTGTATCGGTTGGGATCTTAGCCTCTGGGGGAGAGCATCGATCCTCATCTTCCCGATCGCATAAAGGGATATCTTCGCCTCCAATGGGATGAGCTTGGAGATGATTTAAGGTCTCCATGAAATCCCGAATCCCTTGGAACTTCCCATAAACTGATGCAAACCGAATATAAGCCACCTCACTCAGGGGGCGTAAATGATGTAAAACCTGCTCGCCAATTTCTCTACTGGTAACGTCCCGTTTACCACCTTGTTGCAAATCTGTTTCGATCCGGTCAACCAATTGCTCCAAAGTCACCAAATCAAGTCCTGTTTTTTCACACGATCGCACGACTCCCCTGAGCAGTTTTGAGCGATCGAACGCTTCCCGTTGTCCACCCCGTTTCAAGACTGTAATTGCAACCCATTCAATCCGTTCGTAGGTCGTAAAGCGTCCCTTACAGTTTAGACATTCTCGCCTTCGTCTCACGCTCTGCCCGGCTTCGGCAGAACGCGATTCCAAAACCCTACTATCGGTATGCTGGCACAATGGACATCTCATAATGATTGAATCCTTAAGCCTCTTGGTGGGATGGACTGTTCCTAGATTGAGATTAAATCCCTCATGGGAGATTCTTATTTTCCAATTTTCGGGGGATCGCGGAAGGCGATCGCAAAGAAAATTGTTCCCAAAGCTAATGCTAGAACTAATATATAAACGGTGCTTTCCATAGTTTAACGTCCCAATCGGGTAATGGATGAATGCTGCTTATTTTATCTTACTTTGAAACCAAGAAAAAGTAGGAGTAGACTTACCTACTCCTACTTTCTCGATTATCGGTTTGGGGACAAACTAACCCTAAAACGGTTAGCCCGTCTCCTAAGCTCCTTCTTTACGGGTACTGGTATCACCCACTTTCGCGAACAAACCGAACTCTACTTGTTCTTCTAGATCGGAATCAATACCGGCAAATACATCTCGGTATAGAGTCCGAGAACCATGCCAGATATGACCAAAGAAGAATAACAGAGCAAAGACGGCATGACCGTAGGTAAACCAACCTCTGGTACTGGTGCGGAATACACCGTCAGAACCCAGGGTTTCGCGATCGAATTCAAACGGTTCACCCAATTGGGCTTTCCGAGCGATTTGCTTAACTTTAGCGGGGTCAGTGATCACTTGACCATCCAGTTCACCGCCATAAATGGTTGCCGTTACTCCGGTTTGCTCAAAGCTATACCGAGATTCAGCACGACGGAAAGGAATATCAGCACGAACTACACCATCTTCATCGGTGAGGACAACGGGGAAGGTTTCAAAGAAGTTAGGCATCCGGCGCACGCTTAAGACGCGACCATCTTTATCCGTGAACACAGGGTGACCTAACCAGTTTTGAGCTAGACCATCCCCATCATTCATGGGCCCAACCCGGAATAAACCGCCTTTAGCTGGGGAGTTTCCGACATAATCGTAGAAGGCCAGTTTCTCAGGAATCTTATTCCAAGCTTCTGAAGGACTATCTCCATTGGCGATGTTGGCTTGAACGCGACGTTCAATTTCTTGTTGGAAATATCCTCCATCCCACTGATAGCGGGTGGGGCCATAAAGTTCGATGGGGGTAGCTGCGCTACCGTACCACATGGTTCCAGCCACTACAAATGCAGCAAAGAACACTGCTGCAATACTGCTAGAGAGTACGGTTTCAATGTTACCCATCCGCAGGGCGCGATAGAGGCGCTCTGGGGGACGAACGGTGAGATGGAATAATCCAGCAATAATACCAACCACACCAGCGGCGATGTGGTGAGCGGCAATTCCCCCAGGGTTGAAGGGGTCAAAGCCGGCAGGCCCCCATTCTGGGGCCACGGCCTGGACACTTCCGGTGATGCCGTAGGGATCAGAGACCCAAATCCCGGGCCCAAACAGGCCAGTTACATGGAAGGCTCCAAAGCCAAAGCACAGAAGTCCAGATAAGAATAAGTGAATCCCAAACATTTTGGGCAGGTCTAGGGCAGGTTCACCGGTACGAGCATCGGTGAAGAGTTCCAAGTCCCAGTAAACCCAGTGCCAGCAAGCGGCGAGGAATAATAAGCCAGATAGGATGATATGAGCTGCGGCTACTCCTTCAAAGGACCAGAAGCCAACATTGGATACGGTTTCACCCGTAATACTCCATCCGCCCCAGGAATCGGTAACTCCTAGACGGGCCATGAAGGGCATGACAAACATGCCTTGCCGCCACATGGGATTGAGGATAGGATCGCTAGGATCGTAGATGGCTAACTCATATAAGGTCATTGAGCCAGCCCAGCCTGCAACCAGGGCAGTGTGCATCAGGTGTACAGCGATCAGACGGCCTGGATCGTTCAGGACAACTGTATGTACTCGGTACCAGGGTAGTCCCATTGACTACGCTCCTCCTTTTAGGATTTCTAAATCGACGATTAACTCAAGTGGTTTTTCGTTTTTTCGGTAGACCCTTGAAGCTAGATCCTGAGTCTACCGTAATATTAAATCAGCGACTCCAGTTCAGATGAGTCAAGACTTCTGGCTCGGAGCGCTGGTTTTTTCATGAGAACGAATATAACGAATTGTAACCAGTGATGGAACCGATTGCAAGCTGAAATCAGTTACGCTAGTTTCTTGTTGATTTTGACCATAAGGATACCCAACAGTGCAACATTTCTTTATAATTCTTAACGATAAGAAACAAAGAGGTGGACAATGGCTAATATCCAATTTGTCAATGAGGATAAAGTGGCGATCGCTGCCAATGGAGCCAACTTACGTTTAGAAGCTCTAGAAAAGGGGATCGATATCTATAAACTGATCGGCAAAATGACCAATTGTGGTGGAGTCGGTCAATGTGGGACGTGCATCGTAGAGATTGTTGAGGGCATGGAAAACCTCTCGGCTAAGACCAACTTTGAAGAACGAAAGCTCAAGAAAAAGCCCGAAACCTATCGTTTAGCCTGTCAAACCTTGGTCAATGGCCCCGTAAGTGTAAAAACGAAGCCCTAACGGACTTTAAGAGAGGATACATATCGGTTATTCTAGATAGGGATTTAACCCTTAGATAATAAAGAGGCCTGTAGCTAATGCAAGTAAATGACTTAGGATTTGTGGCCAGCATCCTATTCGTCCTGGTTCCTGCTGTATTTTTGTTGATCCTCTATATTCAAACCGCTAGTCGTGATAACAAAGGCACTTAATCGTCCTTATTTTTCACGGCTAGATGAATTCAAAATGCTGAGATTAGAAAGATCTCAGCATTTTTTATATCTCCTCAACGATCGCTAGTTACTGGTATTTCTGACCAGTAATACCGGACAATTTGCCTGAACTCGCACATAGTCAGACAGAGAAGATCCCAATAAGCGATCGAGATCGGGTAGTTTTTTCGCGATAGAGGGCCGACGGTCTGGAGAACCCAACACCATCAAATCCACATTTTTTTCCTCGGCAATCTGGCAAATTTTTTCACCTGCATTACCCATGGCATGGAGCAATTCTGTATTTACCCCAAAGACTTTCGCTTTTTGGGCCGCATCGACTAAAATCGGGTCTTGATCGGGACTGGCGATTTTCGATTCAGGATTCACATGCAGCAGGGTCAGAGAACTGCCCGAAACCTCTTGCAAAAGTTTTAGGGCAACCTGTAGACTTTCCTGAGCAGTTTCTGAACCATCAAGAGCAACTAATACCCGATTGAGGCGCTTGACATACACATCATCTTTGACGAGCAGCATCGGACGGGTACTGGTCTGGAAAACATATTGACTTACGGATTGTTGGAGGATCGACTGTAGACGACCCAGGGCCCGAGAACCCATGATGATCAGGTCAGAGTTTTCTTCTGCAGCCACATCAAGAACGGTTTCTTTGGGATCTCCTTGCTTGAGGCGGGGATTAATCCGTTCTTCATCCAGTTTGAGGGAGTCCACTGCTTGAGCGAGGATTTTGCCCCCTTCTTCTAACAGGTTGGCAATATCGCGTTCGCTAGACTTCTTGGGAACAACATGGAGAAGCGTCACTTGAGTGTCCCTTTGAATGGAGGGAATCTCTAGGAGCATATTCATCATTTGTTCGCACAGGCCTCGGCCAGCAACGGCAACTAAAATTTTCTTGAACATTGGGGTGATTCCATCTGTATTGAGGAAATTCTTCTTATGATTTAAGGATAATCTGAAGTTGCAACGTAGAATTTTAAGAAAAGTGTCAGATAAATCGATCGCGACTTCCAGAATTGTACCCGTTTATCCTGGAGGGGCTGATCCTGGCGATCGCCCCTGGTTTGAGTATCCGGTTTGTGTCTATCCCCACCATACCGACTATGCTGGAGTGGTTTGGCATGGAAGTTATATCCAATGGATGGAAGAGGCAAGGGTAGAGTATTTCCGCTCTATGGGGGTTGATTTCGCTCAATTGGTGGCTATCGGATGCGATCTACCGGTGGTGGATCTGTCGGTGCGCTATCAGAAACCTCTTCAGTTAGGGATGAGAGCGATCCTGAAAACTCGTTTGGCAGAAATTACTGGGGTTCGCCAGATTATCCAATGTCAGATTTGTTCGTTAGATGGACACGAGCGTTATATGACTGCTCAGGTTACTTTAGTCGCGGTCGATCGCCAACGGGGTAAGGTACTAAGAAAGTTACCATCAATGCTTGTGGATGCTCTGATGACGTTGTCTTAGGTTCGGGCAGGGGATGGCGATCGCTCTAGGTCATCCCTCTTCTGTCACTTTTGGACATTCGTTAGAATTATTGTTGGAGGCAATGGGCACTCTAGTAATGGGCTAAAACGGTTTTTTTGTTTCCTAACCTCCACAGCTCATTTATGCAGAAATTCCTAGGTTAATCGTGCTTTCTAGCGATCGCCCTTTGGCTATAATTAGAGCAAAATTCTCAAAGGGAGTCTAGATCGTGAAAACTCGTATCATTTCCAGTCTGTTAATGGGTTTAACGGCATTTTTAGGAGGGGTGGGAATTTCCCAAGCAGCTTGGGCAGAACATCGCCGAAATTTTCATGAACTGATCGATTTAAATCCCGCGTTATATCGTCAGATTTGCAGTCAAATTCAATCGAATTCTAACAATTGTAATAATACTTATCGGTTAGGGGTCCCCATGTATTTGGTGACGGGGAATTTAGGAGAAATTTCTTATGTGACGATTCTGAATAAACAACTGTATACTTGGGATTGGGTGAATGGCAATTGGATTCCTGAGAGGGATATGCCGGTAGGAACTTATCAGTTTGTGTTATTACTGAGAGAAGCACAGGAAGAGTCCCCATAAGGGGGGTGCCTAGAACTTTTTTATTTGAGTGAAGGATGAGGATGATGAAGCGATCGCACCAACGATGGAGTTTAAGATGTGTCTTAGCTCTGCTCAGTGCTTGGTGCGCCCTAGGACAACCTGCCCATGGAGCCGATCGCATTAATCTTCGTTTAGGATTATGGCAGACTCAAATTGCGATCGCCGATTTAGAAGATTTTAGCGAAACCGGAAACCTATCTCCGGCATTGCATCCCTATCGCTCAGTTCTCACCCCTAGGGTGCAACAGCTCATCGACTATCGGTTTCCCATTGATACCCAACTGGGCGATCGCATCCTCAGAAATATTCTCCACTCTCCCCTCAGTCTAGAAATTTACCAAAGTATCGTTCCCATTTTGCCCGATAGTCGGCTGGACTATCTAGAGCAAGCCGTAACCACCACCCTACAAGAAAACCATTTCAGTGTTCTCTCTATTCTGAAAGCCTATCCCGGTCAAGAAATTACCATCAATGTTTCCGCTGCGCTCTCTTTTGCCCTTCAGTTTAACCATGATTATTGGCAAAGTCGCCTTCTAGAACCTTTACTGGTGCGCGATCTTTTGGTGAATGAGTCCTCAGACCCTCTAACTGGGGAAGTCGATCCGACCCAACGAACCTACGATCGGGTAGAAAAAACATCATTAATTCTCCAAGACCGGGATAGGGAGCGCATCATTCCGGTCGATCTTTATACCGTCCGGCGATCGCCAACCCCTGGGCCTCTAGTCGTCATGTCCCACGGATTTGGCTCCGATCGCAATTACCTGTCGGGTTTAGCCTATCATTTAGCGTCCCATGGATTAACCGTGGCGGCGATCGAGCATCCCGGAAGTAACCTCCGATGGTTAATCAAGGGGTCAAAATTTAGCCAGTTAACCACGTTGGTTCCTCCAGAGGAGTTTATTGACCGCCCCTTAGATATTCACTTTTTGCTGGATTACCTAAGTAAGGTCAACGATCAGCCAGGTCCATTGAAGGGCAAATTTAACACCGATCAGGTCACTTTAGTGGGTCATTCTTTGGGGGGATATACCGCCTTCGTATTAGCGGGTGCGAAGCTAGATTTAGCCAGTGTACGCCGTTTTTGCCGCGATCGCCTGCCCTTGGGTCGTTCTCCAGCCGACTGGTTACAATGTGCAGCCGCCGATCTCAGCGTTACTCCCCAGTCTCTCAAGGATGACCGGATTGTGCAAGTGATTGCCATTAGTCCCGTGATTGGGCGTTTATTTGGCGAAACGGGAATCAGTGCCGTCAAAATTCCCACGCTGATCTTAACCAATACCAATGATGTGGTCGCCCCAGCCCTGGAACATCAAATCCGCCCCTTTAACCGCTTAACCGCGCCGAAATATCTGCTCACAGCGATTGGAACCCCCCATTTAAGTATTGGTAATCTCAGAGATTCGAGTCCTGTAGGTTCCCCCTTTGAGCCTTTGCAACAATTAGTCAATGGGGTTTCTCTAGCATTTATTAAACAATTAACCCCGGAAAAAGAGCGCTATGAAATTTTCCTCAGTCCAGCTTATGCCCAATCTTTTTCCACGCCTAAAATTCCCCTGCGCTTAAATCAATCTCTTCCAGGGAATTTATGGGAGCGAATAGAAGTCGGTCGTCTGCTACAACGGTTTGCCCTAGGGGAAAAGTAAAAATGGTTTTTCCCTATTCCCCATCCCCTATTCCGTTGCATAAGCGGCGCTCTTCTTCACTCAAAGGAGCATGAGGATTAGATAAATAAGGGCGAATGCTCTGGCAAGTTTTCTGCATTAGGGAATCCAAGTCTATATCCCACATGATAGTTCTGTCATCACCCCTAAAAGCCAAGAGCTTCTTGCCATCCGGGCTAAAGGGGTAAATTCCCCGGTTGATGGTTCACATCATCTAAAATGCGCTCGATTAACCCCGCTTCAAACCCCACCCCCAAGCCCTCCGCAGGCTTCACAATCACATCCGTCAACTCCTCCCGATTCATCGGTCCCAACTTGTAATCCTTGCGGTTCAACACATCGGCAAACGGTCGATAGGACAGGGCATTCCCCAGAAAATCCGCCCGCATTGTCATCACCACCCGACCCGGTAAATCCGCAATCAGGGCATCTAAAAATTGGTGGCGTATCTCCACAGAAATTGCGAGCCATCTTATCATAGCGTGTCGCGATCTCCCTGTATTGCTTGAATTTTTGGAATAAATTTTCAATTAGATGCCGCCACTTGTACATTTCTTGATCATATTGTCTCTGTTCTGTGCGGTTACTTTTTGGAGAAATCACAGCCAAGCAATCCGCCCCTTTGAGGCGGTCAAGAACACGTTGTGCCGCATCATAGGTTTTATCAGCAAGTAGCGCACCCATCTGATCGATGCACTCCAATAGCACGTCAGCCCCTTGTAAATCGTGGACTTGGCCTGGGGTAAGATGAAATCCTGTGTCAAAAAAATTGATTGATGACACGCCCTAGTATTATAACTGAGCTATAGAGGCGCGATCAGGTCTGCAATGCGGAGCGTTGTCGCGATCCCCCAGACTACTGAGTAGCCAGAAGATCAGGTTTAGCCAAAATTCTTAATTCGCCTTGGTTGGAGATGATCTTAACTTACTGGCTGCTATAAATAACGGCTGGCTAATTGCATTAAATCCGCAATATCGATATCTCCATCACCATCCGCATCGAGTAACCGGCTCAAAACGGGATTTTTTTCCGCTTGATTGGCTCCCATTTCCACGACTTTTAGGACTAAGGGGACAGCCGTCGGTAAAGCCGATTCAATGGTACTCGCGGGTAAACCGGTTTTCTCGGCAGCCACTTGGACTAAATTTTGCAGTTGGGGTAGGCTAAAGAGCGCTTGTACCGCTAGGGGATTGGCAGCCAGTCCGCTATACTGATCAAGGAGATTTTGGGCTTGGTCTTCTCCTTGTTCTTGCAGAGCCGATCGCGAAAAGCCTGCCACCACAGAAAGCAGCGATCGCATTTGCCCTTCATCTGCACCCGTATCATTGGATAATTGCTGCACGGTATTCACCAGTCCACCGATCTGCCCTAAACCCCCCTGCTCGTTCACTGCACCCAGAATCTGATTAAACCATCCCATAATCTTTTCCTCCTAAACTTGCTACCCTAGAGGGTGTTCCCTTACCCTACCAAGGAACAGGGAAGTAATACCATGTTCTAAATTCTATTCTGCTTAACCAGGGGTGAACTGTTCCCCCATTTCCCCATTCCCCCATTTCCCCAATGCCCCTGCCTCGCCTCCTGATTCTTATTGTCGGTATTACGCTGGTTTTAGGGCTAATGCTGTGGTTCATTGATGCCCTGCGCTGGTTTTACCTACAAATTTCCTATACGTCCCCGCTCTTGGGAACAGTGGTTTTATTATTAATCGTTGCCCTCTTGGGGGTGTTACTGGCTGGTGTCATCTATTATGCCTGGATGTTTCAAGGGGGAAAAACCTCTAAAAGCGGCAGTCAAAGGGTGGTGAAGGTTCCCACAGAAAAAAAAGAGGCAGCCGCCGAAACCCTGAAAGCAGTGCGCCAACAGATGGATAAGATTCAGGATCGGGTGGCACGGGAAGCCTTGTTAGAGCGATCGCGGCAAATTGAATCGAATCTCCAAGGTCGGAATGTGCGCGTCGTCGTCTTTGGCACAGGTTCATCGGGTAAAACTTCGGTGATTAATGGTTTATTGGGACAAATGGTGGGTCAAGTGCAGCCGACGATCGGAACGACTCAGGAGGGGCAAACCTATCATTTACCTTTAAGAGGATTAAACCGGGAAATCCTGATTACTGATACCCCTGGTATTCTGGAGATTGGAGAAGAAGGCAGCGATCGCGCCCAAATTGCTCGCCAGTTAGCGACTCAAGCCGATTTACTGCTATTTGTCGTCGATAATGATTTGCGTCAATCAGAATACGAACCCCTGCAAGCCTTAGCCCAAATTGGTAAGCGCTCTTTATTGGTGTTTAATAAGACCGATTTATATACAGATGAAGACCGGGAGCGGATTCTCAGCCGCTTACAACAACGGGTACAGGGGCTAATGAGCAGTAGTGACGTGTTGGCGATCGCCGCTAATCCCCAAGCCGCCGTTTTACCCTCCGGCGATTTAGTTGTTCCAGACCTTGTGATTTTCCCCCTAATCCGCCGCCTAGCCGCCGTTCTCAGAGCCGAGGGTGAAGATTTGGTTGCCGATAACATTTTGATGCAAGCCAGCGCCCTAGGCGACGATGCCCGGCGGATTCTGGATACCCAGCGCAAGCGCCAAGCTGATAAGACAGTGGAACAGTTCCAATGGATCGGTGCCGGAGCGATCGCCGTAACCCCCCTACCCGTGGTCGATTTATTAGCCACAGCAGCCGTCAATGCTCAAATGGTGGTCGAATTAGGGCGGATTTATGGCTGCGAATTAAACATGGAACGGGGACGAGAATTAGCCCTCTCATTAGCCAAAACCCTAACCAGTTTAGGGATCGTGGAGGGCGCGTTAAAATTAGTGACCACTGCTCTACAATTAAATGTCGCCACCTTCATTATCGGTAAAGCTATTCAAGGAGTCACCGCCGCCTATTTAACTCGCATTGCCGGTAAAAGCTTTATCGAATATTTCCGCCAAGATCAAGATTGGGGAGACGGGGGAATTACAGAAGTTGTGCAACGTCAATTCAAACTGAACAAACGGGATGAATTTGTCAAAGCCTTCATTCAAGATGCGATCGATCGCGTCGTCCATCCCCTCACCCAAGCCACATCTGAACCGTCTGAAGAAAACGATTCTACAGCTCTATCCTCTTCTTGGACTCCTCCCATTTCATCCCTCAAAGTTCCCGAACCCCTTCCCCCCAATCTTTCTCAGCAAGATGATTGGTCTGAAGACTCAGATCTAGAGATAGATGATTGGTAAAACCAATTATTAATTATTAATTATTAATTGTTAATTGTTAATTGTTCTACCGGGATTTCAATCCGGAACGTTGTTCCCTCTCCCACCGTAGACGCGCAGGTTAATTTTCCTTGATGCCTCTCCACCACAATCTGGTAACTAATAGCTAATCCAATTCCTGTCCCCTTACCAATCGGTTTAGTTGTAAAAAATGGATCAAATAATCGAGAGTGCAAATCTTCTGGAATACCTAATGCATTATCTTCAATCTCAATCATCACCCAATCGTTTCCAGTCTCTTTGGAAGCAGATAGGGAAGTTGAAATCTTAATTTGGTTAGGATTAACCTCCAACGCCTCATAGCTCAAATTCTGTTTTAGATTGGCTTCCTCTAAAGCATCAATGGCATTCGCAATTAAATTCATAAACACCTGATTCAACTGACTAGGATAGCATTCGAGTAAAGGCAAAGTGCTATAATCTTTCAGAACTTTAATTTCTGGGCGATGGGATTTAGATTTAAGTCGATTATTTAGGATCAACAACGTGCTATCAATTCCTTCATGGATATCTACCGCTTTCACTTCACTCTCATCAAGACGGGAGAAATTGCGTAATGAGCGTACAATACCCCGAATGCGATCGGCTCCAATGTGCATTGACTTCAGTAATTTAGGTAAATCTTCAACTAAAAATTCTAAATCCACTGCTTCACATTCTTCCTCTAGCTCTTCCGGGGGCGCAGGATAAAACTCCTGATAAAGCCCAAGAACCGAGAGTAAATCTTGGATATAATTATCCGCATGGGAAAGATTACCATAAATGAAATTGACCGGATTATTAATCTCATGGGCAATTCCAGCGACCAATTGCCCTAAACTGGACATTTTCTCATTTTGGATTAAGTGGGTTTGAGCCTGTTTCAGTTCTTGAAGTGTTTGTTCAAGTTGCATAGCTCTTTCTTTTTCTCTTGCCTCTGATATTTTCAATGCTTCATTGACTTTGGCAAGTTCATCCGCTTTTTTCAAGACGATTTTGATGATGGACTTTTGCAGACTCAAGGCTGCATCTATCTCACATTTTTTCCACGCAGAAGATTGCAAGTTCACCGTCTCTTTCCATAATTCAAAAGATTGTCTAGGACAAAGAAAAACATTGTTTTTGCTATTTTTCAAGGAATCCTGTGGGTTACCTGCCCAATTAACGGTCTGCAACATTTCTGGGCGAAACCAAATTAAATATTTATCTTTAGTGGCTGTAATTTTAATCGCTAAGATCCCACTCGCTACATCTTTATAGGCTGTGGATTGAGGATCGATATCAGCCAAACAAGCGGTATGGAAAAAACGGGAATCTCCCATATAGAAACCGAGATTTTGTATTAGTTTTTGCACATAGGTGCTGTCGGGAGTTTCTCCAATCAAAATCAAGCGATCGTCTAAACCCACTGCTACCCCTGTTGCTCCTACCAAATCTAAGAGATTTTGTTGATTTGTAACCAATCCATCCACATAATTTTCGGCATTAGACATCGATTCTAATAAACAGGATTGGACATCTTTGAGATCGAGCTTATATTCATAATCGCCATCATGTTCTTTATGCCCCAACTCCAAAGATAAAGACTGGGCTAAAAACTCACAAATAAATCGTTGTTCATAGGAGATAGAAATGGGGTTATCATAATGATGACAGGCAATTAATCCCCAAAGTTGTTGATCTTTAATTAAAGAAATCGCCATTGAGGAGCGCACACCCATGTTTTTTAAATATTGCAGATGACAATGAGATACACTCCTTAAATATGCTCCTTTCAAATCCGGTTTGTTCCGAGTTAAAAGACTGATATCAGGAATCATTTTTACCGCATCTGTACCAGTATCAAAAATAATTCTCAATCGATCTTTGAGGAATAAATTTCTAACGGGTTCAGGAATATCAATATCGGGATAATGTAAACCTAGATAGGACTCTAGATCTTCCCGTTTAGATTCAGCAATCACACTACCATGATGATCTTCATGAAACTTATAAAGCATTACTCGGTCAAAATTCGTGATTCTACGAATAGTTTTAGCCGCGACTTCACAGACTTGTTCCAAAGTTTGAGCTGTATTCAGTTTGATGGCACATTCTTTAGTCAGATGATAAAAACTGAGGGACTGATTCAAACCTCGATCGCTGCTTTTTTCTAATTCTAGAATCAGGCAACTATCTTGATGATGAATCATGCTACTAAACCCAGTCTCTCCCATGCCCTTAATTTTGAGTTGAAGTGGATTATTAGACTCAACACTTAGATATGCTAAATGATTTTGAAGCAGGTTTAGTTGGGAGGAGTCCAATAATACGGACAAAGGTTGATTGAGGAGAGATTCTGGAGCATAACCTAAAAAAGATTCAGTGTTTTCACTGACTTGTATGATCGTCAAGTCTGGCTCACTTAAGACTAATAATACACCATGAGATTGAATGGATGTAGGGAAATAAACGGATTCTTCTTGAGCGATCGTCCAGTGTCGAGAGGGACGCAAGCTAATATTGAATGGGGTCTTCATGGTTAACAGTCGAGGTAAAATAAGGTTGAAAGATGGGGTGGAATATGGAGATTAAGCGAGGTTCCCTGAGTGAAATTGGACAAATCTAGGGTAATATTGAAATTAATTTACAGTCCTTGAGTATTTTTTGCTGAGTGTAAAAAGACTAGCAATATACATGGATGTCATGGATATCATTGTAACACAAAATAAATTACAGGTGCTTTACCGTATTAGATGTTGACAAAACGTAAAATTCTAATCCTTGAAGACCAGAATGAGGTAGAAATGATGCTAAACACACTTAGAAATCGACTGTAGCTCAAGTCCTAAACCAAACTTCTCAAGTCGTAAAAGCATGGTGACCAGAAGGTGAATCTCCCGATCGCCGGTTTCAGTGTAGGATTAGGCGTTAAAGTAAGGTAGGCAAATCTAACAAACATGACGCGGGATTCAAGTGCAAGATATTGAAGGTAACCACATCCGACTCAATAAGGTCACCAGGGAATGGGTCATCTATGCTCCCAAGAGAAAGCACCGTCCCCAAGATTGGCGACAAGCCTGCACTATCGCTCCTCCAATTCCTCTTCCTTGCCCCTTTTGTCCTGGAGGGACTCATGAGGAGGAACCCATTTTACTAGAACTGCCTAAAGCGAATGGTTCTGGGTGGCAAACCCGTGTTGTTGGCAATCGCTATCCGGCACTTTCGACTCAAGGCAATACCCTGCGCGCTTCCCATGGGATTTATCTCACGATGCCAGGTTATGGTCGCCATGAGGTGATTATCGAAAGTCCAGATCATGATAAGGATATTCCTACCATGGAGCGATCGGAAGTGGAGCTGATTATAGAAACCTATCATCACCGCTACATCGATTTAATGCGAGAACATGAGAGCATGATGGGGATTATCTTCCGCAATCACGGGCAACGAGCAGGTGCGTCCCAATCCCATCCCCATTCCCAGATTATCATTACGAGCATTGTGCCTCAACAACGACGCTGGCGCGAGGAGGAAGCGCAACGATATTATGATGACTGGGGGCGGTGTTTGTACTGTGATATTCTCAAGTTTGAGTATAAGGAGCAGACGCGGATACTAGAGGAAAATAATTCATTTTTGGCGTTTGTACCCTTTGCTGCTGAAGTGCCGTTTGAAATATCGATAGCCCCGAAACATCATGAGGCAGATTTTGGCAGTCTGACAGATACGGAAAAAGCAGACTTTGCCGCTATCTTACAAAGTATTTTAACGCGGTTATCGGCAAAACTCAACGATCCAGACTATAACTACATCATCAATACCGCAGCTCGATATAAGGCAGAAGAACCTCAAGTTCACTGGTATTGCCAAATCCGTCCCCGGTTAACAACTCCTGCGGGATTTGAAATTGCTTCTAGCGTGAGTATTAATCCGTCTTTGCCGGAATGGGATGCGGAGTTTTTGCGACAATAGGATGTTAAGGAGATGGGGAAGAAGAACGCGATTACCTCAGACGAAAATTCGTCAAAATATTGGAAGTTGTCAAACCTGGAGAATTCCGACTTCAGCTTATTGCAGGAGAGAATGCGACAAATACTTTGATGTTATTTCATCGAGATTGAGTAGAGTTATCATATGTGGCCAAATTGTATAGCAAATATAATTCCATTTAGAAATATAATTCCATTTAAGCGTACTCTGTCAGGGCGGTTACCTGACTTTCTCAGTGAAGGTTTTAAAAGACATGGCATTACCGATCCAGAGAAAATGTATAATATGGTCAACTTAGTTGCTATTCTGAGTAATGATGAGCATATTTGTGGCTCAGAGGAATATTGGGTAGATATTGGTAGATATTACTGGTTTGATTTTGACATATTGGATCGCGATCGCAACATTTTACCGTTGCGCGCTGTGTTTAATAGAAGAGATGCTGACTATGATGATGGCATCTGGGGAGTTGCATGGGATCGTAATACCGGCACAGAAGTAGTTCATTTCAGAAATATTGGCAGGGATACAGGTGAGATAGAGGTGATTTCACATCAGCATATTGACTCATATCAACCTCATAATCTTTGGTTCTTTGATCGATTGGGTTCTAGTATTTGTTGTAGTACTTCAGAGGAGTGGACTGAGCCTTTAGACACAAAAGCTCAACCTTCTTATACGATTTACTTAGCCCAAAGTTTGGAGTTAGAAACACTAATCCGATTAGTACTTCAATGGTGTGCTCATTATATCTTTTATCATTTGTCCGGCATGATAATAGCTTATAGAGATTTAATGAACATGGTTTCTAAAGAAAAATTATGTCGAGAAAAGCTCGGAGATCGAGCAGAAAATAATCTAGATCGAACTGAATTACTGGGTTCCCTACGTCTTGTGCGAGAGTATGATATAGAAGCTAGGTTTCAGGATATTTTATGCGACGGTTTTCTGCCAAAAATTTATTTTTTTTCTAAACTATCAGAGGACTCTTTTAGTATCGACAAAATAACCAATTCTCGATGGAGATTCTTATTTTATTTTGCCCGCGATTACTTAAGCCAGTATTATGATCTGGAGTACAGCCTAACTCTTGAGGAGGAAGAAGGCAAATTTTCTGATGAAGTGAGGGCTTCTTCGGATAAAGTTACTCGTTATCAGGCTTCATACAGACATCGCTTTGAAAGTGTTGATGAACTTTCTATATGGTTTAAGGAGACTTGCTGTGAATTTGAGGAGACTTGTGACAGAATAAATGATGACAATATTCATATCTTTTTTAATTCTCTCTCGGCAAATCTCAATTCATCAGGTCATCCTATAAGTGCTTATCAACTGACTGATCCAGAGACAAATTATGTGGTTTATGCTATTATCGGCACGTTATGCTTGATACTAGTCGTCCAGGAACAACCATTTTATTAGATCTTGAGTTTAGCGCTCTCTACTATTTTTGCAGTGTTTTGCTAGGGGCGAATAAATGTATAATTATGCCCTCGATCGCAGTATGAAAATCCGAATTGCCCAACACGATGATATTGAGACTCTCTTTGAGATTAGAACCAGCGTCGTCGAAAATTATCAATCCCGTGAAGAGATTGCTCAACTGGGGATTACTCCAGAGTCAGTTGCCCAAATGTTAGCAACAGATCGTTGTGCATGGGTTGCTGAGATTGATCATCAACCCATTGGTTTCTCGATTGCCAATGCTACAGAAAAAACTATATTGGGGCTATTTGTCCTCCCTGCTTTTGAAGGTCGAGGTGCTGGACGCGCCCTCATGCAAGCGGCTGAACATTGGTTAGAGTCGCAGGGAATTGAAGAGATTTGGTTACTGACAGGAAACAATCCTAACTTTAGAGCTTACGGCTTTTACTTGCATCTACACTGGATTCCCGTTGGTGTTGAATCGGATGGAGACTTCCAAGGGGAGATGAAATTTATCAAAAAACTGACACCACAATTCCTTTGAACGTTATTTTTCAGGCATTTCATTAGGAAAGATGGCAAATACGCTTGAGTTCAATACAACCAATCGCGATATTGGGGATGGTCTTTCATGTCTTCAAAGAGCCAAACCATGCGATCGAGAAACCAGGTTTTAGCCAAAAGCACCCAAGATAAACCCAGCAAAGTCGGCCAAAGTGTTAAGGTAATCAAACCCCAAAGGACGATCGCAAAACCAACCCCATTCACCGTATTCGTAAACGCCAACACGGGTTGATGATGGCTGGGAATCGGGACTTGCTTTTGATTGAGCCAAACCCGTTCTCCTAATACGCCTTTTGAAGCCCAATTTTGGGTACTTTCTGGTTTGGGAAACAGTCGCGGATTAATCCAAATCCACAACAAAACTAAGGCCATGGGAATTAATGCCCCCCAACCTAACCAAACGCGACTCCAACTGGCTAATACTAAAAGGGGTAAACTCAGGTAGCGTGTCCAAAAACTCCAGGGATTCGTATGACGTTCCCATACTGTATCCGTCATGTGGAAAATCTGGGCGATCTTTTGGGCATAAGTCATGGTTTTAAAGTTATGAATAGTATTATTGCGGACCGATTGAAGCGAAGCGATTTATCTTGCTCCTAGGATTTCTCTTACAAGCCCCGTACGCGACTATACCAACGTAACAAGACTTTCGCCAACTGATGGGAATCATGGCGGACTTTATGGGAGATCGCATCCTCATCCATGACATTACTCATCACCATCCGATACCCTAACCGTGCCACATCTTCGCGATCCAAAAATACCGGATGGGAACGCTGCTTTGCATATCGGATCAGAGCCGCTTCAGAAGGGGGCCGTTTATGCACTAAAACCGCATCAAAAATCCGCCGTTTCACCACCCGATCGATCGCCCGAATATGATCGGAAACTGTATAGCCATCAGTCTCTCCCGGTTCCGTCATAATATTGCAGACATAAATCCGGGGAACCCGTTTTTTGGCGATCGCCTCCACAATTTCCGGTACTAATAAATTCGGAATCACGCTCGTATACAAACTGCCTGGCCCCATAATAATATAATCGGCTTCCTCAATCGCGGCGATCGCAGCGGGCAGAGCTGGTGGAGACTCCGGAACACAACCAATCTTAACAATTTTTCCCTTTGCCTCTGGAATCCGCGATTCCCCCTCAATTCGGCGGCCATCCTCCAGATCAGCCCACAAATACACATCTTCCAACGTTGCCGGTAACACCTGACCGCGTACCGCTAACACATGAGAACTCGCCGCGATCGCCTGCTCTAAGTCCCCCGTAACCTCACTCATGGCGGTCAAAAATAAATTACCAAAACTATGACCCGCTAACCCATCCCCAGTCTTAAAGCGATATTGAAACAACTCCGTCAACAACTTCTCTTCATCCCCCAAAGCCGCCAAACAATTGCGAATATCCCCAGGTGGTTGCACTCCCAACTCCCGTCGCAACCGTCCCGAAGACCCTCCATCATCCGCCACCGTCACAATCGCCGTAATATTAGCGCTATAGAGCTTCAACCCCCGCAACAGGGTCGATAACCCTGTTCCTCCTCCCAGTGCCACAATTTTCGGCCCCCGATGCAGACGACGATGGGAGATTAACATATCCACCAACTCCTCATCCCCAGGAGGCCTTAACACCTGACTAATAGAATTCACCGTTTGACTCTGGCCCCACAAAATCAGTAGAATCCCCCCAATCACCACCAACGGCCCGCTAATCGTATTCGGAACCAACTGAGCCAAACTACTTAATACCGCCTCCGTTAATCTCAGCAAATAAAAAACTGGGGTCATCTTCGTCCAAATCGCCAACCCCAAAGTTGCCAGAATCATTCCCCCAGCGCTAATCACCATCCAGCGCTTAACAAACAATCCAGGGGAGAGCCACTTAAACCACTGATTCAAACGCGAAGATTTGCCACTGCGTCGGCCAATGGCTTGGGTATAATGATTTCTTCGCAGTCGCTTGAGCAGACTAAAGGACATAGGCTTGAGGATTGAGGTTCAAGAGAGGATCAGGGAGTAGTCAATAGAAAGGTTAACCCTTCTACATCCGATTCACAACCGAACACTCGACATTTAGTGCATTCGGCTCTTAGTCTAACCTGAGTTTGGTAGAAGAAAAGGTAAGCTCAGAGAAGAATCGACACATCAGACAAATGGCCGTACTCGATTATCTCTCTAAACAAGACTGGAAAAGCCTTGACAGGATTCAGAAGGGATCAATTTTAGGTACATGGCACAGGAAGAGAGAGTTAGGATATTGTCTATTGCCTCAATTTCTTGTAAAACTTGAAGAAGGTTATATTTAGGTGACGAGATTAACTTGTGTTGGCGTTAAAATTTCTTCTTCTTCGATCGAGATAATCAGATAAGTTTTCATGCAGTATGGTTCATGCGTTGCTCTAGTTTATGATGTTTCTCATGACTGAACAAGCCTGCTGTTAATTTTAGCAAGTGGGCGATCTCGTCCATTATCTCCCCTAGAATTCAGAAGCCGGGTTGTTCCTCGTATTTTTATGCAAGCCGCAACACTTCTTTACATTATTCGGGAGCAGGAAGTGGATAGTTGACAGTGAAGAGGAAGTCACATCAACACAATCCTGAGCCTAGAGCGGATCTAAGGAATGTTCTTGCCGTTTGACAATAAACACATTACGGTTGATCGAGCCAGTGCGCTCATGGATAAACCGATCTACACTTTGCAGGGCTAAGTAAACCCCTAACCCCCCACAGGGCCGTTGTTCGATTGACAAACATAAATGAGGGGGTTCCTCTTCTTCTGTGGGATCGTAAACAGCACCTGTATCTTCCATAGAGACCATCAGTTCTTGATCGGTCATATCCGCTCGGATATCTAAATCCCCATTAATGCCTGCTTCTACATAACCATGAATAATAATATTAGTAGCAATTTCATCAACTGCTAATCTCAATTTATAAGAGGATTTACGATCTAATCCTGCCTCCTGAGCTACAGCTAAAACATACTGTGCAATCACTGACAAAGAATCTAGTTTACCTGAAGCAATCAAATGCTGCATTATCTTAAAAAGGGATCATTTATGACTACTTTTAGGGAGGGATCAATTAGGGATCAGTCATGCAGATACGGTCAGGTCATATTTTTACTCAACCCGCTAAAATAACGGTTGCATTAAGTTGTACCAAAATAGTATCTGTTTCACCCCATTTCAATCGTAATCTGATTGGGTTAACGTTGGGTTTAAAATTAGCTTAAATTTACAGAAGGGGAGGGGGAGCGATACTCAGGAAGGCACAACCAGAAACGAGACCCCTGAGTTAGATGACTTTCAACACCTAACTGACCACCATGGGTGGCTAGAATCCGATGGCATTGATATAGACCGAGGGAAATGCCAGTTAAGGGACGATTGGTTTGACAGTCGGAAGCTTGAGGATCTAAGGAAAATAAATAGGGCAGCTTTTCGGCAGTAATACCGACTCCATTATCGGTCACTGAACAGCACACCTCATGGTTAGGGTGAGTTTGGAACTGAATCTGGATCTCGACTCCAGGGGGATTATGCTTGATGGCATTGGAGAGCAGATGTTCAAACACACGTTTCATCTGCTGAGGATCGGCATTAACGAGGGGTAATTTCTCTGGCCGATGATACGTTAGGCGAACCTCATTGGCTTGAAAATCCGGTTGCAATTCTTCTAGTACCCGTTCTAAAACGAGAGCGAGATTAATGGCTTCAGTCTCGATCGCTCTTAAGTTAGAATCTAGATTAGCCACTTCGAGCAAAGTGTTGAGTTTACGCAATTGGCGATCGCCTCCTTCAGTGAGCCGTTGCAGGAGCGATCGACTCACCGATAGGGTTTCTCCCGGTTTTTTGAGTAAATTTTGATGGAGCATCAGCATCCCCATGAGTGTGGTGCGTAAATCATGGGCAATGGCTTGAAAAAAACAATTTTTTAGTTGATTGGATCGGCTTAAGGCCTCCTGATTTTCCTGCAAGGTTTGCTTTTGTTGCTCCAAAGTGGTTTCTAACTCCATAATCGAAGCTTCTCTCAGGGTAATATCTTCCGATAAGCGATCGTGATTATGGCGCAGTAGCTCGGCATTAACCGTGAGTTCCGTTAAACTGGCAGCCAAGATCAAAGCTGTGATCTGAATGGAGCCGATCAAGATTTCAAATCCGAAGATGGCTTCTTGCCTAGTATCTGCCCTGACAATCAATAGACCTTGATCTTGGCTCAAACCCATTAAAGCTAAAACGGCGATCGAGAGACTGGTGGTAAAAACCCCGATCGCGCCATAGCGAAAGGCTGCCCAAACGATAAATGGAAAACAGAGATATTCTAAGGGTGCATCAGCTATATCCAGCATCCACCGATCGTTAATCCACCCCATATTGGGGAGACCAAAAATCAAGCTACTAACAACGAAGAAAAGAACGATCGCGATCGGGGTTTCTATCCAATATTCAGGAGTATTAATCTGAATTGGCTCTTTTCCCAAAGACCAACGGCTGATCCCATAGACCAGAATGGGAGTAATCAATAAAACTCCCATACTCTCACCCAACCACATTCTCCACAGATGCTCTAAAGCCATTTGCGACGTGAGCATATGTAACCATAGACCCAAAACTGTATCCAGGAATGCCGTAATTCCCGTACTGATCGTGGCTCCCCAAAAGACTAACTGAAGTACGGGTTTGAGTTTCGGAAGTATGGGTTTCCATCGACATAATCCCAATAAATAAACACCGATCGCCGCACCCGTAATATGACTGAGGGCCCCAGCGATCGCCACTACAGGGGAAGCGCCTAAAATGAGGGCATAAGCCCAACTTCCTAAGCCTACTCCTGGCCAAAGCTCAATACCATAAACCGCTAATACCCCTAGGCCTATCCCTGCGGCTGGACAAATTGGAGAAATTTCTCCTAAGCCGATCATTGTTGTCGTTATATAGGCGACAATAAAGTACACTAGGACAATCGCTCCACTGAGCAAACTGTATCGGCTAATTGGGTATCCCTGAGTTATAATTTTGGTATCCATGGGTTATGAGCTATCCACCTCTTGTCTTTTCAGGTTAATGATGAATTGATACCGTGACTTCCTCCACTAGGGTGAATTTCTTGTGGAGAGTCAATTCATTTTTAATGCCTTGAGGGAAGTCGGGAGTTGGGAGTAAGCGGATCTTCCCTGTTCCATGCATTGATCGTAGACACTATAGAATGGTGGTGTTTTTCAATAGGTATGGTGTTTATGGACGGTTTAGCCTACCTCCATTACGCTCTGGTTTGGGATGATTTCAATGGCGATCGGATTGCTAATGTTCAGCAGCTTTTGGCGATCGCCTTAGTCATCTCTCTCTTGAGTCAAATGTCTCCCACCCTAGGAAATTATGTGTGGCAGTTGGGGGATTATGGCCCTGCAGTTGTGGAACTCCAGGATCGGCTTAAAGCAGTAGGGTGTTTTCCTGGGAGTACCCGCAGTACGGGCTATTATGGCCCCATTACTACAGAATCGGTTAAAGCTTTACAAGCTGCTCAGAACATTGCGATCGATGGCATGGTTGGGGTTCAAACACAAGCTTTACTGGATCGGGGTTTGGGCTGTTATATTCAGGAACACTCCTCTATTTTGAAAGTGGGGAGTCAAGGAGATCGCGTCGGTAAGCTTCAAATTCAACTCAATAACTGGGGAGTCCCTCCCCAACCAGGGGGAAGCCTCAAGGTTGATGGTATTTTTGGCCCCGAAACCCAAAAATCGGTTATTCGGTTTCAAGAGTTTAAGGGACTGAAGGTGGATGGTATTGTAGGGCCAGAAACTTCTCAAGCATTGTGGGAACCGCGTTTGAATGCGGAACAACAACGATTGTTTGCTGAATTTAAGGCTCTGGCTCTTTGGCTGTGTGAAGATCCCCAACATCCGAACGATCTCGAACATAAACGGATCAGGGAAGAGATGTTATGGGGTTATTCTGATGGCGATCGCCGCCTGAATTGGGAAGACTGGAGCAAGCAATGGTGCAAGTTAGGTTTTAATCCCCAAAATCCCAATAACTGGGGTGGGATTTATCAAGGATATATGGGACAGTTTTAGGACTTATAGCGCTTTGCGCTAGGGAATGGGGAATAGGGAATAGGATTGTGGTACATGGCTTTAGGGATTCGATAATGTACTTCATAACAGCACAAAGTGCTGTATTATTTACCTCAAGGGTTCATAATCAGGTCAAAGAAACCATCATCTAATTCGTAGCCTAACATTTGGGTCATAGCTTTGAGGCGCGATCGCGGTTCAATTCCTTGCTGTTGCATCCAGTTCATTAAGACAAAAGTTTTACGCATGACAAAAATTTCCAGAGCTTCCGGGTTAAATTGAATACCATCGGTGCGATGGAATTGATGGGGAATGAGCATGGCGGTATAACGGGCTAGTTCTTTCCCTTTCCAGTCCAATAGAAAGGGTAGCCAAGGATAGACGGTATCTAAACGGATAAACCAGAGGCGGATTTCGGGAATTTCTGAAAGTTCCCTGGGATCTGTATCTTCGCGGGGATACTCAATGTTAAATTTAAGCTTCTGTTCATGGGCGGATAACTTCCCTTCTGCTAATAAGGGAGCGATCGCCTCCTGAGCTGGGGTAAGATCTAAGGTTTGAATGGCTTTAGCACCCAATTTAATTTCAATAGACATGGTTTTTAATTCTGGATTGTCATTAATAATGGCGATTTAGAGCGGAGATTATTTCTGGGATGAACACTTGAGAATAAAAAAGAAAGGTTGGGGCAAACTCTTAAAATCCATCACTCCTAAGACAGTGTTACCGTCAATTTTTCTAAAAGAATCATTGATCGGCAAATAATCATAGATCATCGTCGCGCTGATTTTATTTCGGTATTCCATCATCCGTAATCGGGCTTGACTTTTTTCTGTTTTGAGTAGAGAGTTGGTCAAACCCAATAAAGGCTTGAGCATAGCTAGATTCATCTTTGGCATTTTTCCAATCCATTCCATAGCTCTAGCATTGGGCGCAACTTTAATAATTTGTCCCTGGGCATCTAAAAATAGCAAAGGGTGTACCGTTTCAGCATTTATAAATTCTTTCCCATACCAATTGGAGGCTTCTAATAAGCCATCCATGGGGTGATCGGTATGCAATTGAGAACCTTGCCATCGACCGAACATAAATTCTAAGTTAACCGGTTCTAGGGCATCAAATAACTCTAGAGCTTTATCGAGGGTGGTTTTACCATTGTGTAGGATAGATTGGCTCTGTTTGAGGATTTCTAGATTTTGACTAACGGTCACGGGATTGACTCTTTAATTGGCGATCGATATATCTTACTTTAACCTAGTGTAGGCTGATTTGGTGCAGTTGGCCGGCCAGAAACCAACAACTGAGTGTCTGATTGGGACAGGGTGGTTTGAAAAAAATCGATATCCAAGTTATTCAATCAGAACACTTTCAAGCATAGTTAAAAGTTCTGTAATTTTATTGGCTACCACATCCCATACAATATCAAAGTCTAGTCGATCGTATTCATGGATAATTACATCTCGCATTCCTGCCATTTCACGCCAAGGAATTTCTGGATGTTCTTGACGAAATTCTTGGGATAGTCGTTTGGTCGCTTCACCAATAATGGTAATTTGATACAAGATAGCAGATAACTTTTCATCATTGGCTGCTAATTGAGATCGACTAACACCATTGGTATAACGTACAATGCGTCTAATAGCATTAATAATATCAATCAGAGATTCTCGATCGCGTGGCATAAATCGTTTTTGCTGATTCAAGTATATTATTGCGTCTGAGCCAATTCTCGCTGCGGGCGATCGCCGCTTTGGGAATTAAGTCTACTTTACGATTAAACAGGGATTCGAGTTCATCTTGCATTTGCAAGGCTTCCCTTAACCCACGCTTGGCTTCTGGGTCAAAATCGACTAAGATATCGATGTCACTATCCGGGTGAAAGTCGTCACGTAACACCGAACCAAAAAGAGAGAATTCACAAATCTGCCAGCGATGACAAAAGTCGATAATTTCCTCCATGGGTAAATCGATTGCTGTCGCGATCTCATCATAATAAATCCATGTCACTGCTTTCTATTCTCCCTGGATTTGACTCATTTCCATACCGGCTATTCTAAAGAGAGATCGCCAACTCATTGACACCCTGCAACAATTGTATCATTTCGATTTCCCAGATTCGGAAGCGATCGCCTTAAGAAATTGTACTCAACTTCCCTCTGATTCTAGAGCTTCGACTATCCTGTTACTGACTCGATTGACCTCGATCGACTGTTCCACTCGAAGACAGGCTCAGGAATTCTGAGTTAAAGTGGTAATGAGTTTACTTTAACGGGGAAGACGAGGACAAGTGGAGAGCGATAGTGCAAGCCATCGCTGACGTAATTGCACTTTACCCTGACGAGCTAATCCTAATGCTGTTTATTCTTCAGGAGAACCCATATTATTGAACATGAGCAACGAACCGAACACCTTAGAACCGATCCGCTCTTTAGAAGATGCCATTCATCGCTGTCAAGATTTGGGAATGCGCCTGAGTCGTCAACGGCGATTTATCCTAGAATTACTCTGGCAGGAACAGGAGCATCTGTCCGCACGGGAAATTTATGACCTACTGAATCAGCAAGGAAGAGAGATCGGTCATACCTCAGTGTATCAGAATCTCGAAGCCCTTTCTTCCCAAGGCATCATTGAATGTGTCGATCGCGCCGATGGCCGGCTCTACGGTCATATTAGTGACCCCCATTCTCACATCAATTGCTTAGACAATGGCAAAATTCTGGATATTCACGTCGAGCTACCGCCAGAGTTAATTGAGCAAATTGAAGCGCAAACCGGGGTTAAAATTACCGATTATCGGATTGATTTCTATGGATATAGCGCTTCGCGCTAGGCAATAGGCAATAGGCAATAGGCTCTCTAGCAATAGCTTGTATTGTTTAGGGTCTAAGGCTTCAAGCTATACTCCATAGAAGAAAGAATCGCTATATACGTGCCTTCTAACGATTCAAACAGATTGTCCTCAGTTTAAGTTGACGTTGGAGGAAATTTTGAGGGATGCACGGGAATAAATTTCAATTCAACGAATGAAACCCAAAAAAAGTGCTGAAAAAACTCTAGAAATTCGAGTCCGAGGGCGGGTTCAGGGGGTAGGATTTCGACCCCATGTTTGGCATTTAGCCTATGAGCTTGGGCTAGTTGGCCAGGTGTGCAATGATGGGCAAGGGGTACGCATTCAGGTGAGTGGAGAACCGGAAGCACTATCAGAATTTCGGCAACGGTTAGAGTCCCAAGCGCCTCCCCTGTCCCAGATAGAGACGATTGAAATCCAAGAACAAGAGCAAGCCGTCGAGTTTAAGGACTTTGCTATTGTTGAGAGTGTGGAGGGCAAAACCCAGACTCAAATTGCTCCCGATACAGCAACTTGTGCTGCTTGTATGGCAGAAATTTATACGCCTTCAGAGCGACGCTATCGCTATCCGTTTACGAACTGTACCCATTGCGGGCCAAGACTTTCGATTATTCGGGGGGTTCCCTACGATCGCCCCTCAACAACGATGGCGAATTTTCCGTTATGTCCGGAATGTCAGCGAGAATATGACGATCCGGGCGATCGCCGCTTCCATGCCCAACCGATCGCCTGTCCCATTTGCGGACCGAAACTTTGGCTAGAGTCCCTCGCGGATAAAGATAGGGTTGGGGAACCAGGAAAAGAGATCCAACAGACTATTTCCCTGATTGAACAAGGCAAAATCCTTGCCATTCGGGGGTTAGGAGGATTTCATTTAGCCTGTGATGCGACGAATGAAGATGCTGTAAACCGCTTACGCGAACGAAAACGACGATTTGGTAAGCCCTTTGCATTGATGGCGCGGGATATTACGGTCATTCGTCGCTATTGTCGGGTGAGTCCAACCGAAGAAGAGGCACTCAAGAGTCCTGCGGCTCCCATTGTGCTGTTGAATGCTGAGGGGGAAGAGCGTTTACCGGAGGCGATCGCCCCTGGAGTAAGCACGCTCGGTTTTATGCTTCCCTATACTCCCCTGCATCTTCTACTACTTGAAGCTCTGGATTATCCCCTGGTGATGACCAGCGCTAACTTATCCCACGAACCTCAGTTAATCAGCAATACAGAAGCCAGGGAGAAACTGATGGGATTAGCGGATACTGTATTATTTCATAACCGAGATATCGCCAATCGCATAGATGATTCTGTGGTGCGGATAATGGCAGGAAAACCCCGTTTATTGCGTCGCAGTCGGGGTTACGTTCCGGGAGCGATCGCCCTGCCGCCAGGATGCGATCGCCATTCAAGCCTCTTAGCTTATGGCGCAGAACTCAAATCCACCTTTTGCCTCATCCAAGATTGTCAAGCCATTTTATCCCAACATCAAGGCGATTTAGAAAACCTAATTACCTACGCAGATTATCAGAAAAATCTCAAACTTTTTCGTCAACTTTACGATCATAAACCGCAAATTTTAGTTGCCGATCTCCATCCCGAATATCTCTCAACCAAACTTGCCCAAGAACACGCCAAAACCCATCAGTTACCCTTGATTCAAGTTCAACACCACCATGCCCATATTGCCAGTTGCTTCGTTGAAAATGGCATCCCTTTAGACCACTCTCCCATTTTAGGCATTGCTCTAGATGGCTTGGGATTTGGCGAAGAGGGTACGATTTGGGGGGGAGAGTTTCTACTCGCAGATTATCGAGGTTATCAACGGTTAGCTACCTTAAAATCTGTGTCGATGATTGGCGGCACAAAAGCTATTCTCGAACCTTGGCGCAACACCTATGCTCACTTAAAAACTGCCTTTGATTGGCAGATATTAACGGAAAAATTCGCTCATCTGGAATTATTTGACTATTTCCAGAATAAACCAATCGCTCTCTTTGAGCAAATGCTGCAAAAACGACTCAATGCACCCCTGGCAAGTTCGACGGGACGGTTGTTTGACGCGGTATCGGCAGCAATCGGCTTATGTCGCGATCGCGCCCTATTTGAAGGTCAAGGAGCGATCGAGTTAGAAATGGCAGTCGATCGCCATTTACTCTCAGAATCTGATGAGGATTTTGCTTATCCCTTTGATATTAATTTAACTCATAAACTTCTGTATCTCGACCCTAGCCCCATGTGGCTTTCTTTATTGGAAGACTTGAACCAAGGGGCAAGTATCTCTCTGATGGCAACTCGCTTTCATAAAGGCTTAATCCAAGGGATGATACAGTTAGTGCAAAAATTAATCTATAACTGTCAATCTGATGGACTTTCCATTCAACACATTGCTCTCTCTGGAGGATGCTTCCAAAATCGGGTTTTACTCGAAGAACTGACGACTAAACTAGAAGCAAAAGGCTATACCTGTTTAGCTCAGGCACAAGTTCCCTGCAATGACGGAGGGTTATCCTTGGGGCAGGGTGCGATCGCGATCGCCAGAATGACAGGATAAACTTATAAAACCTGAGTTCGGAATCGGCGATCACTAGAACAGAGGAAAGAAGTAGGGATGTAAAACCTGTAGATTAACCGAGCAGTAGGTGATACTATTTCTCTTTAAGATTGTCATTAATCGATCCTTGGGAGGCAAGGAGCTTGATCCCTTTTTTAAAGCGCATCATCATAGAGAAATAGTATGAGTAGTTCTTAAGGTTTACTTTACCAATAGGATCTTAATCACAAGGTTTCTCTTTCCGCAGACTCAGACCAGGAACAGCCAATAAACCGATACCCGATCTTCTTTGCCCGAGGGTACAGGTGGACTAAAAACCCTGTACAGTTGGGCGGACAACAATTTCATTGATATCGACAGCCATTGGTTGTTCAATTGCATAAGCAATCGCACATGCTATGGAGTCAGACGGGATCTCAACGTTTTGAACAAAGTCATTTATCATAGCAGCGCTTTCCTCATGAGAAGAACCATATTTAAGTTCCGATGCCACAGCACCAGGCTCAATTGTAGTTGTACGGATATTGCCACCCACTTCCTCACGTAATCCTTCACTGATCGCACGTACAGCAAATTTTGTTCCACTGTAAACGGCACCACCCGGACTAAAAACCTTAATTCCTGCAACAGAAGAAATATTAATAAAATGACCACTTTCTTGCTTTTCAAACACAGGAAGAGCTGCAGCTATACCATAGAGAACTCCCTTGATGTTGATGTCAATCATGCGATCCCACTCATCTACTTTCAGCGCCGACATTGGCGCAATTGACATGAGTCCAGCGTTATTAATCATGACATCCAATCGACCAAAGCTGTCGATCGCTTTTTGTACAAGTGCATCAACATCGCTTTTAACAGTTACATCCGTAACCAGATAATCAGCTCTACCCCCTGCACCCTGAATATTTTTTACAATTTCTTTGAGCTTATCTTCACGGCGTGCACCTAATATGATTTTTGCACCCAACGATGCCAAATGGCGTGCTGTCGCCTCGCCAATACCACTACTTCCACCCGTAATAATAACAACTTTATTCTCTATATTTTTATTCATTCTCACTTCCTCTTTCTGGCTTGATCCTAATTTTAGCCTAGGATAAGGAAAGGGAAAGCGGGTACGTTGGCTTGTGAGTAAACAATCAGCCCTATCCTCCCTCATGACGATCAGCTTAGAAGAACTGTTGGGCTGCTTTGCGATCAATCTCTTTAATCAATCCATCCTTACCATCCATATAACCTTCAATATTATCGGGAAATTCCCTCGCCAACTGTCGCTTTAAGTCACTGTATTGCTGGGCTATTTGCGGATGAGCAATTAGGTAATCTCGAAAAGCCAGATGACGGTTCACCTGCTCTGAACCCACAGGAAAGAGATGAAGATGATGCGTTCTAATACCTTCCAAGTTACGCTTGCGGAAGTATCGGCGATCGGGGATACCAAACTCACCCATAGCCTCATAACCCAGTAACTCTATTTGAGCATTATATCGATCAACTTTGTCCATGTCTTTGACTTCACCTAAAAGATCGATAATCGGCTTGGCATATATGTTGGGAATAGCGGTGCTACCCATATGGTGAATAGCGACTAAATTCTCTCCTAGAACCTTGGTAATTTCCTGAGCTTCAAGCTCAAACATCTGTTGCCACTGGTGATCGTGAGGGATTACTTCTACTTTCCTCATAATTAAGTTGCTCACCACAAATGAATAATATCAAGCCAGATTAAACCATTATAATTTCTAATCCTCGTAGGGTGGGCAGGAAAATACGGAATAATTACTGAAGATCTATAAGATTTGTCTTGCCCATCCTACCCGTTACTATCGCCTTTATGGCTGCTCAAGGAATTCGCTTGATATACATTTGTTTTATGATCTCATCATCACTGTCACCAGAGGGAACTTGAATTGAGGATATAGGGATTCCCAATTCTTGCTCATCCTCTTCATCAAGAGTATTAAAAGAACCATAGTCATCTTCAAGCAAAAAATAAATGGCCTCTTGTTCATTGTCAAATTGATATCTGCTACCGTCCATATCTAAAACTTCAGCAGTGTTATCTCCAAATACCTGAATGCGTGCCCAATGCAAATCTGGGAATCCTCCTGTATCAAGCCACCAAGTTTCTTTACTAATACATTTACTCATGATTTTTATAATGCAATAACATTTGGATTGAAGCTTACTACATAATACGTTAGATTAGGTGGAATAACACTATTGATTCACTACTTGTTCAGGGAGTAAATATGAGCCAGACGGTTTTGATTACTGGAGCATCATCCGGAATTGGGAAGGAAACTGCAAAAATACTGATTCAAGAGGGCTATACGGTTTATGCTACTGCTCGACGGGTGGAAAAAATGGAGGATCTCCGAAAGTTGGGTGGGATTCCAATTAAGATGGATATTACTAAAGAGGATGAAGTTTTAGCCACAGTTAAACAGATTAAGAAGAACTACCAAAGTGTGGATGTTTTGATTAATAATGCCGGTTTTGGCATGTATGGAGCGATTGAAGATACATCAATTGAGGATGCACGCTATCAGTTTGAAGTTAATTTATTTGGATTAGCACGTCTGACTCAGTTGATACTACCGGATATGCGAGAAAAGAGAGGGGGAAAAATTGTTAATCTGAGTTCGATGGTAGGCAAGATCTATACGCCTATGGGAGCTTGGTATAATGCGACGAAACATGCTCTGGAAGCCTGGAGTGATTGTTTACGAATTGAAACTCAAGCGTTTAATATTGATGTGATTATTATTGAGCCAGGCATTATTGGTACAGAATTTGGTGAGGTATTTATTGAACCGATGCTGAAGCGATCAGGTAACGGAGCTTATCAGGATTTAGCCCAGGGTTTTGCTAAAGCTTGCCATGATGTTTATGATAATCCAGGTAATAGTTCACCACCTTCAACGATCGCCAAGATCATTTTAAGGGCAATTCAGGCTAAACATCCCAAAACCCGCTATGTTGCGGGTAAGATGGCAGTGCCAATGATGTGGACGCGGAAATGGTTAGGCGATCGCGTGTATGATTGGATTTTAACCACAATGATCCGTTCGAGTTGAGTTGCGAGTCACGAAAAGTAGGGAATGTAATCTTTAGTTTAAGTTGAAGCTTAATTGAACTGTCCTAGAATGTATTGAAGGTTTATATAGCGCTTCGCGCTAGGCTCTCTAGCAATAGGCTTGCTTTGCAATAGCTTGTATAGCTTAGGTTCTAAGGCTTCAAGCTGTACCTCATAGAAGAGAGAAACACTATACTTATGCATAAACCTCAATTAACAAGAGAGAACACCATGGCTAAAGCAGTTATTGCAGACAATAAACTCGTCATTATTGAGCCACTTGAAGTAGGAACTTACTACTGGTTTTCCTGTCTCTGTAGTGGATTGTTTCATCTAAAATGGTGCATTACATTTTGTTCGTAGTGATTGCTCTAGCCCTCTCCAGCTAGGCTTAAGCACTCTTCGTGCTTACTACAAACAAAGCCCTATTTTAGGTGAAACAGTCCTCTAGATTAATTGTTCATTGTTCATTGTTAAGACTGCTTGCATCTGGGAAAACCAGTTAATTAACTGATCGAGTTGTTGATTGGGTTTAAACACACCTAAGCCACGCACGGTAACTTTTTTCGGACTATAGACAAAGCGAGCATGGAAGCGGCGATCGAGTTTTTCTTTTAATAGATTCCAAGCCGGTTCTTCCATGGGCGTTTCTAAAACTACATGCTGTTTTCCATCGGGTTTAATACGAGAAAAGCCGATGGATTTGGCTAGTTGTTTTAATTCCATCACCTGGATGAGTTGTTGAGCGGGTTGGGGGATGGTTCCGTAGCGATCGCTCCATTCCATCTCGATTAAGCGTAATTCATCACCACAACTTGCCGCCGCTACGGAGCGATAGGCTCTCATTTTCTGATCGATATCGGGGATATAATCTGCGGGAATAAACGCGGTAATCGGCAGATCGATGCTGGTATCGTCAACTTTGGGAATCTCTTGCCCTTGGATTTCCTGAATCGACTCCTGTAACATTTCCATGTATAAATCAAAGCCAATCGCCGTCATTTGTCCGGACTGTTCCGCGCCCAATAAATTTCCGACTCCGCGAATTTCCATATCCCGCATTGCCAACTGATACCCAGAACCTAACTGAGTAAATTCTTGGATTGCCCGCAACCGTTTTTGAGCTGGTTCCGGTAATACCCGGCGATCGGGATAAAATAGCCAGGCATGGGCTTGAATTCCGGCTCGACCAACGCGCCCCCGCAACTGATACAATTGCGACAAGCCGAACTTCTGGGCATCCTCAATTAAAATTGTATTCACGCGGGGAATATCCAAACCGGACTCAATGATGGTGGTACAAACTAGCACATCCGCTTCCCCATTGCTAAAACTGAGCATCGTCGCTTCCAGTTCCGTTTCCGCCATCTGTCCATGGGCGATCGCCAATCGCACCCCTGGAACCGTCTCCCGAATCCGGGTACTGATCTCCTCAATGCCCTCAACCCTGGGAACCACATAAAAGACCTGTCCCCCCCGATCCAACTCCTGACGAATTGCCGTGCGGACTGCCTCCAAATTATACGCCGCTAAATGGGTTTTAATCGGGCGACGGGAGGGCGGTGGGGTGGTAATCAAACTCATCTCTCGCACCCCTGACAGGGACATATAGAGCGTGCGCGGAATCGGTGTAGCGCTGAGAGTTAAGACATCCACCTGGGTTTTGAGTGCCTTAATTTTCTCCTTCTGATTCACCCCAAACCGTTGCTCTTCATCCACTACTAATAAGCCTAAATCTCGGTATTTTACCTCCTTACTCAACAGTGCCTGAGTACCAACCACCACATCCAATTCCCCCGTGGCTAACCGTTGCTGAATCTCCTTGCGTTCGCTGGGAGTGCGAAAGCGGTTTAATAATCCCACTTCAATCGGATAGGGGGCAAATCGTTCTTTGAGGGTGTGATAATGTTGCTGGGTTAAAATCGTGGTTGGAGCCAAAAACGCCACCTGTTTCCCTGCCGTCACTGCCTTAAAAATAGCGCGAATTCCCACTTCAGTCTTGCCAAATCCCACGTCACCACAAACTAAGCGATCCATGGGGCGCGGCGATTCCATATCTCGCTTAATATCCTGGGTTGCCTTCAGTTGATCGGGGGTAGGTTGGTAGGGAAACGAGTCTTCTAACTCTTCTTGCCAAGCGGAATCGGAGGGAAAGGCAAACCCTTCTTGTTGCGATCGCGCTGCATAGAGTTTGAGCAAGTCTACCGCTAGTTTCTTAATCGTTTTGCGGACTTTGTTTTTCGTCTTTTCCCAGGTTTTACCCGCTAATTTATGTAACGTGGGGCGCTTGCCGTCAGTAGAGCGAAATCGAGATAATGACCCCACTTGATCGGCGGCGACACGAAGTAAACCATCTTCATATTTAATCACTAAATATTCCCGGGTTTCGTCATTCACCGTCAGCTTTTCTAACTTGAGGAAGCGTCCAACTCCATGGCTTTTGTGAACGACATAATCCCCCGGTTTGAGGGTATTGGGATCGACTTGTTTGGAGGCAGCGCGGCGACGTTTGCGGATGTAGCTGGGGGTGGCGAGGCTATGTTGCCCGTAAAATTCGCGATCGCTCACTACCATGATTCGGAACGTTGGCAGCACAAAGCCTTCGAGTTCTGCAACTCCGGAATATTTGAGGGCGATCGGGGTATAGTGAACTTGCAGAGACTCGATCGCCTGATAATCTTTAGGATTAGGAATAAATTTAGCCGCACAATCATGTTCTTGCAGCAAGGAAACCGATCGCGAGGGTTGAGCAGAAACCACAAAGATGAGGGTGCGATTTTTCATTTCCTCCCGCAGGGTTTGCGCTAATTTGGCAAACTGATGAGGGAGAATGGGAACGGGACGACTGGAGAGATTGAGCGCCCCAGAATTAGTTTCCGCTAATTCCGATAAATGCAAACAAGGATAGGTTTGCCCTTGCATTAAGGACTGGGCAAACGAGCGATGAATCGGGGGAACTTTACCCAGTTCTTCGACTTCCTTCAGGGTTTGATACTGCTCTTCAATATGTTGCACCCAGTTGTCGCTATGGCTCTCACATTGAGCAGGTTCATCGATCGCAATTAGACACTGTTGCGGTAAATAATCCAACAGGGAAGCCGGAGCATCAAACGCTAACCCTAAATAAGCTGAGGAGAATTCGGGCATGTTCTCTACACCCAGATCGGTTAGCGCTTCCTCAATGATGGGCGTAAACGCTGTGGGCGTTAAAATGACTTCTGGGACAGGATCGAGCGATCGCCCCGTGGCTGGATCGAGTTCCTTAATCTTCTCGACTGCATCCCCATCGCCCTCCGTTGCCCACCATTCCAGGCGCACGGGCAACTCGGAAGCCACGGGGAAAATATCCACAATGTCCCCTCGGCGACTCCATTGCCCCTCGGTTTCCACGGAGGTCACCCGCTCGTAGCCCAGTTGACTTAACTTCCGATCCAGTGCCTTACTCTCCCAGACATCCCCCTTTTGCAACCGCAGAGCATAGGGTTTAAACGCTTCCAGGGGCGGCAGATGGGGCTGTAGCGCCCGCTCCGTACAGACAATGGCTCGTTGACGCTCTGGATCGCCCAACACCAATTCCGCCAACACCTGCATCTGTCCCCAAACCATCTCCGGTTCCGGAGGGCTGGATTCATAGGGCGAGGCTTCCGTGGTGGGATAAAATAGCACCGCATCCCAATCCATGGCTTCCAATTGCGCCGTCCACCGATTCGCCTCTTCCATCGTTGCCGTCACCACCAACAGCGAGCGAGATTCGGCTTGAGAGAGGGCAGACGCAACTAAACCCTTGGGAAACCGGGGAATTCCCTGAAGCGCCAAAGTACGGTTGTCGCCCTTGAGTTTAGTTAACAACTCTTGCGTTAGAGGCGATCGCCGCAAGGTTCGCAAGATAGAGGAAAAGGCCATAAATCCAACTGTTACCGAATGTGAGTGGAATCTATTAGTTTAAACCGAGAATGGGTGATTGGCGATCGGTAATGGGCATTGGTAGATTAAACTCATTCCCTAGCGCGTATCGCTATAGAGGTGAGGATAGCGACGTTGCAGCTCCGCCCAAGGCAACAGCAGCCCCTGCTCAATTTCTGTGCGACAGTCCTCAGTAACCGCACCTTCAATGTTCATCAAGTTAACCAGAAATTTATTGGCTTGATAGTAACGCCGGAGTTGCTGCCGTTGCTCCTCAGTAAATTGCCAATCATAACCAATGTTTCGATACTCAATCATTATATCACGGAGTTGCTCAATCCATTGGACTCCATTCAATCGCCACCAGCCTTGAATATCTTCTGAGTGATTTGATGTTGGTAATGCGTTCTTAAGTTGACTCAGATGGAAAATCAAATCAACTGAAGGATTGCGGTCGAGAGTATAGGTATGGGTGATGCTCAGGGCACGAGTGATGAGCTGATTGAGATCTTGGTATAGGTCACGGGCACGGCTATGGGCACGAGCAAAACTTAGGGTTCGGGCCCGGGCGCGGGCAAAGACATGGGCAAGGTCAAGGTCAAGGGTGTGGGCACGGGTGAAAGCATGGACAAGGTTGAGGTCAAGGTCAAGAGCGCCATCAAGATTAAGCTTGAGATTACGGGCGAGGTTAAGGTCGAGGTCACAGGCGAGGTTAAGGTCGAGGTCACAGGCGAGGTTAAGGTCAAAGTTAAGGTCAAGGTTATGGCTGTGCTTAAGGTGGTGGTTGCGAGCATGGTTAAGGTCGAGACTCAACGAGTAATAAAATGCTCGAATTGCCGCAGGTTTATAGTCAGTTTGTAGTGACTTTGACCTTTGCAGCAACGAACAAAAGAAACTTTGGATAACAGGATCTTGTGCTATAGATTGATCAATGACAATTGCATATTTAATCAACCGGAGTAAGCGATCAGCAGGTTGTTGTGATTTCACGAGTTGTTTGACAATCTCTTGCCACCTCTGATTGGCAATTTTTTCACCTAGTTGTTGAGGCGGTAATTTGATCAGCCACTGAAAGGTAAAGTATTCCTGGAAGGTGAGATGGGAAAACGACCATAATTCATCAGCTCTCTCAATCAGCAAACCATGCTGGGCTTCGATCGCTTTCAAAACAGTTACTCCCTCTCGTGTATTGCTTAAGTGTAATTTTTGAGATATTTTTTGGGCTAAATCACGTTGATCAAATAAAACGAAATTCTGGGGATTTTCAAATTTACGTGCCGCAATTTCAATGAGCAATATTTCTTTATCTTCAAGGCTCAATTGACGATAGGCTTCAGTGCCAACTTCCCAAGTCTTAATATCTTTTTCGTCATTCCAACGATTCAGCAACCAGTTAATCCCTCTTTTGTAAAGATCAGTTCTATTTGTGGGTATTACCCCGCTATCTTGCAAAACCACGCAAATCAAACTTAATAATATCGGAGTCGCCGTCACCTCTTTCAAATCAGGCTGGTTAGTTATGGCACGATTCACTTTTTTCCATTGCTTAGTTGCCTCAGCTTCAGACTTCCCGTTTGCTGTAAACCAATTCTGAACAAATTTTCTGACTTGCTCTAGACTGAAATCTGCCACTTCGACTAATCTAAAATTGCAGGGAATTATCTCAATTATTTGAGTTCTGCACGTCAGGATAAATTGATTTATTTTAGAATATTCCTCGGCCAGTTTATGAACTTGATCTTGTACATCACACCGAAGTTCATGAGTTGGAATTTCATCTAAGCCATCCATTAGTATTAAGATTTTTCCCTGCTCTAATAAATAATGCAATGGGATGGATTTTAATTGTTTTTTTAAGTTTTTTATATTCTGCTCTATTTTTTCTGATTTTTTCTTGTTTTTTTGATGATTTTCTTCTTCAATATTTGTGTTTTTTTGTTTGTTGGCCAACTGGGCGAAGTATTCTTTCTTTCGCTCACCAATTTGTTTCTTGAGTGCTACAATTTGATCCCAATCATCCAGACCCAATTCCTGGCCAACTACACGCCCTATATCCCACTCACTATCTCGAATCCGTCGGAGTTCAATCAAGACAGCAATTTTATTAGGCTGAAACTTGCCTTTGCACCAATCAACAGCCAGATGTTTCAGAAACGTTGTTTTTCCAGAACCCGGTTTGCCTAAAATAATGAGCCTAGAATTACTATTAGCAACCTCAAAACCTGGACTACGCTCAAGACGTTTGCTCAATGCCAGACGATCATTCTCAATGTCAAAGTTGCTTAAAAGACTTTCTAGTGTATTGAAATATTTATATTCAGGCCTTCCCAACAGCCACACATCAACATAAAGCTGGTCAACTCCAATCTCTTCCCCACTGAGCAACCGCATCCGGCTATGTCGAGCCAGAATCTTCTGACGACAGCGCTCTTTAACTTGCTCAATCAGGTCTTCATCAACTTGCACTTGGCTTGAAGATTGGTCACTTGAGGTATCTGAGGGGAGATCAAATGAAGAGATATCTTGCCAGTTCAACCGTAGTGATAAGCAGAGTTTACGAAAACTACTCTCACCAAGAGGCTTTTGATTAAAAAAATTGGTTATAGTTGTGCGAGACAAGCTCACAGACTTTGCCAACTTTGATTTATTTCCCTCGAAGTGTTGAATCAAAGCATTGTTCGCTGCTGTCCAATTGATGAGTGTTAATTTCTGCGATCGCCCCATTCGTCTTGCTACTCAACAGGTTTAGCTTACCCACCATTCTATACAAGTGAACAACAGTGGACAGTATTGAACACTATTGAACGTTCACTAAACAATCGCTAAACATCAGACAGCGCAAGGCTTGTGGACAATAGAAAAAAGTAAACAGGTAACTTAACCATGAACAACAAATCACTTCTCCGCTTTGCCATTGCTCTCACCTCTACGGCGATCGCCACTAGCATCTATCTTGCCAGTCTTCAGAATCCCACGGAGATCCAAAAGCAACTTAGCACGACGACGAATGCGATCGCCGTTGCCGGTACAACCGCCATCTTCGGGTTACTCGATGATGATGATGCGGATAACACAGACTCTGATGCCTAGAGAGTCAGCCAGTTGGTAGGGTAGGCAGAAAAATCAGCGATCGCATTGCCCACCCTACTGGGTTAACTCAGAAGCCCTCTGCCAATCTTCCATCGTTACTGTCACCACTAACCGCGATCGCCCTTGAGTTTAGTCAGTCACTCTTGCTAAGATTGGCGATCGCCCAGATTATCCGATTAAAAACCCAATAAAGCTAAAATGCTTAACAGGTAAGGGTTTTAATTCAAAAATAAAGTTTTATATATGATGGATCTAGCAATTTTTGACACCTTGATATTGAGGTGCTAGAGTTGTCTAGGATTTCTAGTTTAATTACCATTCATCGTTAATTCTATGAATTTACAGCAATTAGAACAATACCGCTCTAAAATCATCAAGTTATCTGAACAATATCACTCTACTAACATTAGAGTATTTGGTTCAGTTGCTAAAGGTGAAAACACCGAAAATAGTGACATTGATTTTCTGATCGATCCCAAACCAGAACAAGATTTGTTTGATGTCATTCGATTACGAAGAGCATTACAAGAACTGCTGAATTGTGATGTTGATATTGTTCATAGCACAGCATTACATCATAGCATTAGACAGGAAATTTTATCATCCGCAATTCCCCTATGAATAAGCCACAAAAATCTCCTTTGTTTTTTCTCTATCATATTAAAGAATCTATTGCAGCGATCGACATTCATATTCAACAGGGAAAACAGAGTTTTTTAACCAATAGAACAGTACAAATGGCTGTTCTCCGCGAACTAGAAATTATCGGTGAAGCATCTAATAAAATCCCGGATGAATTAAAAGACCGATATCCTTCAATACCTTGGCGGGATATTACAGATTTTAGAAATATGCTCGCTCATCATTATTGGGCAATTGATTTAGAAACGGTCTGGAATATTATCCAGAATCCTGATAAATTACCTGACTTAAAAAATCAAGTGGAAATTTGTATTCAGGAATTAGAAAATAAAGCTTCTGGAGATTAGCTATATCCTGATGGATAAGGTAGCAGAATATAAAGCAATTGCCCGTGAAATCACCTTAGAAATTGGCCAACTAGGCGATCGCCCAAATCGCCCGATTAAAAACTAAATGGTTTTAGATGATCGCGGCCAATACTTAGCTCTTATGGTTCAATCGGTAAAACACATTTCTGATACGTGTCAAACTACTATCGAGATGAGAATCAGATCTTTTTACCCATAAATACACAATAGGGATCGGGCTGATAGTCACCAAAAGGTGGACAGTCTACATATCCTAATTTGCGATATAAAGAAATCGCTTCGGTTTGATAAATTCCGGTTTCTAACTTCGCCTCACGAATGCCCAAATTAATCAGATGGTTTTCTATTTCACCCATGAGCATCCGAGCTAACCCTTGACCTCTGAACTCTGGCTTAACATAGAAGCGCTTCATCTCCCCATAATCATCAAAGATTTTGACGGCTCCAATTCCTACTAATTTGCCATCCATAAAAGCACCCATCATGTAGACATTTTCTTGAGAGAGAACATCCACCGAATCTAAATGATTACTTTCATCGGGATAAAACCCCTGGAGATAGGTATCGAGTTCTGTAATTAGCTCTTGTGCTTCACTGGCTTCAATAATTTTCAGCATTCTCAGGGTTTAGGATGGATTAGGAGCCGTATAGCCTTGAAGACTTTCCGGTTCAAATGGGCGAATGATGACAGTCGCTTGTTCAATCAGACTACTTGAGCCTTGTACCACAACTAAATACTTGCCTTCTTGTAAGCGGTTGCGATAGGGAAGAGCATCGCCACTACCGCTAATTAAACCAACACCACCGCCAACAAACAAAGCTCCTAATCCACCAGAAGCGGCACCTAAAATCCCACCAACAATATGATTGCCGATTTCTCCAGCCCAGGCGAAGGTATTCAGCCCAGAAATGACGCTAAAGGTAGCCCCACCAAAAAAACCAAAGGGGACTAACCAAGTCGCCATCAATCGGGCTTGTTTTTGGGCAGCTTGGTTGGGGTTAATCAGGCCAAACTCATCAGCACTTTTGTAACCTTTGCCTAAGATGTTAACTTGGCTTGTGGGTAAGCCTCCTTTTTCTAAGGCACAGTAGACTCCTTCAGCTTGAATGCGATCGCGCAATACGGCAACTAGATAATTCATCGGCTCTGGTAATTTAACTCAACACTCTGATCGCGGCTCTTCCTATGATACCGGTTTACGCCTAAGCTGATAACAAGAGTCTCAATCCAGCGATAATAGTCACAATTCCCAATTGCGCGATCGCCTCAGAGTGCTAGATATCATACAGCGCAAAGCCCTCTCCGTCGAGGAATGAGGGGAGTCCACAACAGTCCTTATCTAGCAAGTGAGCGATTCTGGTGATTTTTAAAAACTGTTATTTGATGTACTGCGTAGCAGAGAATATACAAAAGTTCAAATGAGTTCTATCGATATTTCAACCGTTATGAGCGAAATTGGCGTAACACTTCAAACGCTTTTTCCCTCATCGATTGAGGTAACCGAGACAGTGCTAATCCAATCCAAGCTTTTTGAGGAGAAAAAGATCTTCCTTTTTGAATCAACTCTCGACCTTCTTGAACTTGATTTTTTTCCACCAGACGCAACCCTAACAACAGTTGAGTTTCTTGCAACCGTTGTTGGCGAATCGTTTCTAACTTTCGATCCTCAAACTGGTAGCTCGATAAATAATTCAATTTATCTCGTAAATACGGAATCGCTCGATCAATACCTTGCTGTTCTGGATGAAATCGATATTCCATTAATCTCTGGGGTAAATAGTACCCATTTTTACCCGCCAGAGCTATCCGAACAAACAAATCATTATCTTCACAATTTTGTAAATGGGGTCGCATAAAATCGACCTCTTTAAGTACCTGAGTTTGAAATAGGGTTGCACCAACCTGAAAGCTTTGCTGAACAAAAACCGTTTCCAATAGGTTATTCACCTGGCCTTCTAATAATTGAGTTCTACCCCAGCGACGAGAATTAATTTCTGTTTGTTCGAGATTCCGTTGATTCTCCAGATCGATAATCCAATGATCGGTTCCCACAAAATCGATTTCTGGATGCTCGATCAAGATTTTGCTAGTCGCTGCTAAAAAATCTTTGCCTAATCGATCATCATCATCGAATTTAACAAAAAAATTACCCTTTGCCGCATAAAACCCTGAGCGCATATTATTACTTTTGCCAATATTTTGATCGTGGCGAATATAGGAAATTCTATCATCCTGTTGCTGATACCCAGCCATAATCTGGGGAGTTTTATCCTGAGAGCCATCATCACAAACAATCAACTCCCAATCCGTTTCAGTTTGTGCGAGTACACTTTCAATCGCATCGGTCAAAAGCTGAACTCTGTTAAATGTAGGAATACAAACACTAATTTTAGGGGGACTGGAGTTCATAAAAATAGAGTGGAATAAAAACTATAGTCAATGGGCTAAGGCTATACCCAGAAGTGTTGATCCCGGCAAATGATAAAATCACCTTTGGGAATCTGCGCAATCTATACAATCAGAGATAAGATAGCAAAGATATCTTATCTCTGATTCAATGTCTCTCAATTTTTATGAAAATTTTAATCCTCTCAGTAACCTTTCCCTATCCTCCAACACGGGGGGGAACTCAGGTGAGAACTTTTAATTTACTCAAATATTTGAGCCACAACCATTCTATCACCCTAGTGACTCAACGTGCCAGTGATGTCAGTGATGCAGAAATTGAAGCTTTGCGCGAGTGTGTGAAGGAGTTAGCGGTCTTTCCTCGTCCCTCAGAACCGCCTCCTGGAAAGTTCTCGAAACTCAAACGCTTGCAGGACTTCTTTCAACAGGGAACTCCCCCGAATGTGAAAGCTGTCTTTTCAGAAGCCATGCAGCAATGGGTTGATCGAGCAGTAGCTGAGGGAGCCTTTGATGCGATCGCCTGCGAACATAGTGTTAATGAAATCTACATCCGTCCCGAATGGAAATCGACCTGCGGTACGGTGGTCAATATCCATAGCTCGGTCTATGGTAGTTGCAAAAATCAGTTAGAGACTAAAACTTCGGAAAATCAACTGCGAGATAAAATTAATTTGCCTTTACTTCGACAGTATGAAAAACGCTACACGAGCAAGTTTAGGCATCTTGTAGTCACCACAGTTGAGGATAAACGAACGCTGCTGGAGATTAATCCTGAAAGTACAATTAGCGTGATTGCAAATGGTGTAGACCTAGCTCTGTTTCCGAAGCGCACTGAAGATCCGGGGGGATATCAATTGGTATTTATTGGAGCGATGGATAATATTGCTAATATTGATGCGGCTCGTTTTTTGAGCTTAGAGGTGTTTCCCCAAGTGCAAAATCGCTATCCGGAGGCATCCCTAATGTTGGTTGGCGCTAGGCCGGTTCCAGAGGTGAGTTCTTTAGGAGAGCAGCCAGGAATTACGGTGACGGGGCGAGTCCCTTCGATGGTGGACTATTTACATCGCTCGACGGTTTGTGTGATTCCGATGCGTACTGGGTTTGGGATTAAGAATAAGACCCTCGAAGCAATGGCCGCTGGTATTCCGGTGGTTGCGAGCGATCGCGGTTTGGAGGGCTTGGCTGTTGATGGGCCGGAGATTCCCCAGCGGGCCCTACGAGCGAATACCTTAGAAGATTATGTGGTGAATATTAGTCGTTTGTTTGAAAATCCTGCTTTAAGAAAAAAACTATCCCGTAATGGCCGAGATTTGATTGAACAGGAGTACACTTGGGAACAGGCAGGTATGCGCTATGAACAAGCGTTGATTGCGGCTACCCAAGGTTAATTTAAATCATTAGAGAGTCTGATTTATTCCCACTGAAAAGCTATGAATGAGGATACAGGAAGCGTATTTTCTGAAACTAACCCTAGACGGCCTTCTTCCCTACAGGCCCTTTTTGGCCTGGTCGTTTTGACCTTGGGACTCTCTAGTGTAGTGGCTGGAGTTTGGGTGGCCTTAAAATTAATGGTCAATCCAGATGCTCTAATTTGGGTCAATCAATATTTACCGAAAACTACTCAGTTAGGAGAAACGAATCGTCGGTCTCTACAAACCTTAGATGAAATTGAGGAAAAACTGATTCAATCCGGTTATACTCCCGGCTATCCCTTGCAGATGAAGGTGGGCCCCTATGAGGATATGATGCTACCGATTTTTGCCCATCGCCAAGGGTGTCAACCGGATGCTCCAGGATCGCCGCCTTGTCAGTACATCGATCAATTAAGGGTTTATCGCCGGATTAGCGATCCAGAGCCGTTTGAGCGGGAGAAACCGATGTATCAGTTTATTAATCAACTGGAGATCGAATCCCTAACTGAGGGTTTTGTCCTCAAGCCTTTGAACTTAAACATGGAAACCTCCAATGAATTCCTACCACTAACGGGTTTAAAGTGGAGTAATAGCGCTCTGGTTAATGGTGAGTCGGCCCAGTGGGTACATCTAACGGGCACTGTTACTCGGGAAGGAAAAGAGATTCTCTATGGTCAGACGATTTATTACAATCCCAAGACCACCTATGTTGCTTCGTTTGCCAGTTGGACAAGTCCTGCCCATGAGTTGCCGGTATGGTCGAAGCATCCGAAGTGGCCAAAACAGCCGTTTTTGACGGTGAATCAAACGGTGGGTTTGGAGCCGCAGTTTGAGATGTATCAACTGCAACCCAGGACGTTTTTACCTGCACCTGTGGAATTGCAACCAGTTTCTCTGGATCGGATGTTGTTGAAAGGTTCTGAGTATACAGAGGCGATGCAGTTGGCGAAAAGTGGCTTATGGACTCCGGCAAAGCAACGGTTGCATGGTTTATGGAATTTACCGGGATGGTCAGTGGATATTCAAGGTCAGTGGGAGTTGATTAACCGTCATACCCAATTGAGTGCCCACAATGCCCGGCAATCTTGGGCTTCTCCGAGTCAACAGATCTTGACTCGGATGATCGATGGGCGCTGGGATGAGGCGTTGCAGATTTATGAGGCTTCCGAGAACCGGGAAGAAATGAATCGCCTGTTGGCGACGGATACGGGGGTATTATGGAATCGGATTAAGGGGGCGATCGCGGTTGAACCCAATCACAAGGCAGTCCTGACTTGGGGGGCCTTGCTGCGAGCAGCTCAGGATGGGCCGGAAGGGGCGATCGCTTGGCTCAAACAACAGGGAGTTGAGGAGGATTGGGAGATTTTTGATGAAAGTATTTGTGACGGGGGGAACGGGTTTTGTGGGGGCGAATTTGGTGCGATCGCTCCTGGACAAGAATTATCACGTTCGGGCCTTAGTCCGTCCCCAAAGTAGTTGGGATAATTTGGATGGACTCGATATTGAAAGGGTGGTAGGAGATTTTCATGCCCCCAATTTAAGCCAGCAAATGGCTGGATGTCAGGTCTTGTTTCATTGTGGAGCGCGCTATTCCCTATGGCAAAGAGATGCCAAAGCACTCTATTACGATAATGTGGTGGGGACACAAAAGATACTGGCGGCCGCTCGTGAAGTGGGAATTGAGCGCACGGTTTATACCAGTTCTGTGGCAGCTATTGGCGTGGGAAATGGGCAAAAACCTGTAGACGAAACCCACCAAAGTCCGTTGAATGAACTGATTGGAGAGTATAAAAAATCTAAATATCTGGCGGAACAGGAAGCCCACAAAGCCGTTAAACTGGGGCAAGATATTGTGATTGTTAATCCTAGTACGCCTATCGGCCCTTGGGATCGAAAACCAACCCCCACAGGAGATATTATGGTCCGTTTTCTGCGTGGGAAAATGCCAGCTTATGTGGATACAGGGTTGAATTTTATCGATGTGCGAGATGTGGCGGAGGGTCATATTCTGGCACTCGACAAAGGGCAAAGGGGCGATCGCTATATCCTCGGAAATCAAAACCTGACGCTCAAAACATTCCTCGAATATCTGGCAGAAATTACCGGAATCCCTGCACCCACGCAAACCGTCCCCCTATGGCTTCCTCTGACGGTTGCTTGGATAGATGAAATCCTGCTCGGACCTCTCGGTAAATCGCCCTCGGTTCCCCTGGATGGAGTGCGGATGTCCCAACATTCCATGTACTATGATGCGTCTAAAGCTGTCCGGGAATTAGGTTTACCCCAATCCAATATTAAGGGTGCAATTAAGGAGGCGGTAGAATGGTTTCAATAATTAACAATTAAAAATGAAACAGCTCTACCTTATATCAAGTCCAGCTAATCAGTTATAAATAAGTCATTGCGAAGGCCACGAAGCGGAGTGAAGCAATCTAGATCATCTCGGAGGGATCATCATGGTTACAACAGTAGAAAAACGCAAAGTTATTAGCTTAGAAGAGTTTTTGGCACAGCCAGAAACCAAGCCTGCCAGTGAATATTTCAATGGGGAAGTGAGTCAAAAAACGATGCCACAAGGAAAACATAGTATTTTACAGGTTGAACTTGCCTCTACAATTAATCAACAGGCGAAACCTAATAAGTTAGCTTATGCTTTGACAGAGTTGAGATGTACATTTGCTGGGCGTTCTATTGTGCCGGATATCGCCGTGATTCGTTGGGAAAATTTGCCCAGAGATGAGGATGGAGAAATGGCCAATCATTTCGATCTCCATCCGGATTGGATCGTTGAGATTTTGTCACCGGATCAACCGATGGCATTAGTGATGGAAAAAATTCTGTTTTGTCTCCAAAATGGCACAGAATTGGGTTGGCTCATTGATCCTAAAACCCAATCGATTACTGTATTTCAATCGGGTTTGCCCAAAATTTATCGAGTCGCTCATGGGGATACAGAACCGTTACCAATGTTGACGGGTTTAGAAGAATGGACGTTATCCGTAAACGATATTTTTAGTTGGCTAAAAGTTTGAAGTTACCCCTCTGTTGTCATTCTAGGCAGAGGAAAATAAGAATCAGGGTCAAGAGAAAGAGGAAAGAGGGCAAGACAAACACGATTCATCAAGGCAATTAATCGTGGGAACCCCAAAGATAAGTGAGGAATAGGAAAGACCTCTAACCAATAGAGAATTAAGTTAAAGCAAACTAAAGGAAGAAGAAGCAATCGATTTGCTCTTACCCTTCTTCCAGGTCATGGCTATTAGACCGATCTCCTTCCCGATTGCTTCAAAAGTCGATACAATAATGTAGTATGGCGTTGAAGTATAGAACACGAGTGATCCAAGACGAAACCCTAGAGCTGTTAGAATGGTCGCGGTTGTGCGAGCATTTGTCTACGTTTGCCGCGACGAAAATGGGGGCGATCGCCGCCCGAAACTTGCCTATTCCCCAAACTCAAGCGGAAAGTTTAACCCTGTTGGCGCAAACCCAGGAAGTCTATACTCTGGAGCAAACCCTCACTACAGAGCTACCGTTTGGGGGGATTCGGGATATTCGCAAAATTGTCAAACGAGCGACGCTTAAAGGGGTACTCTCTGGGGATGAACTGCTGGATGTGGCGAGTACATTGGCGGGGATGCGACGACTGCGCCGGTTTATTGAAGAACAAGAAAATGTGCCGATTTTGTTGGAGTTGATTAGCACGATCCGGACTTATCCGGAATTAGAACAGGAGATTAATCACTGTATTGACGAACAGGGGAGAGTAGCCGATCGCGCCAGCGTGAAGCTCGGTAATATACGCCGTCAACTCAAAAACCAACGCGATCGCATTACGCAAACGCTGCAAAACCTCCTGCAACGCAAATCCCACGCTATTCAGGAGAATTTGATTACCCAACGGGGCGATCACTACGTGTTGCCGGTGAAAGCCAACCACAAGGACACTATCCCCGGTATCGTTCATGACTCGTCTACGAGTGGGGCAACCTTGTACATTGAACCCCATGCGATCGTTTCTCTCGGTAATGACTTGCGACAGTTGCACAAGGAGGAAAGTAAGGAAGAAGAAGCCATTTGTCGCGCTCTCACGGAAAAAGTGGCAGAGGTTTACGACGATTTAGAACATTTGGTGGAGATTGCCACGATTCTCGATTTAGCCACTGCCAAAGCCCGATACAGCACTTGGTTAGAAGCCAACCCACCCCGGTTTACGGAATCCACAGAAATGATTGTTCTGCGGCAACTGCGTCATCCCTTGCTGGTATGGCAACAGCGCCACGAACAGGAAAAAGCAGTAGTTCCCGTAACTGCGTGTATTGAATCGCCGATCCGAGTCGTGGCAATTACAGGGCCGAATACGGGCGGAAAGACAGTTACTTTGAAAACATTGGCACTGGCGGCATTGATGGCGAAAGTGGGGTTATTCGTGCCAGCGCGAGAACCGGTAGAATTGCCTTGGTTTAGCGAAGTTTTAGCCGATATTGGCGATGAACAGTCCTTAGAACAAAGTTTATCGACCTTTTCGGGACATATTCGCCGTATTTGCCGGATTTTGGACTGTGTGGAAACGAACCCCTCATCCCTGGTGTTATTGGATGAGGTGGGTGCGGGAACCGATCCCTCCGAGGGAACCGGGTTGGCGATCGCTCTCCTAAAACACCTCGCCACAAACGCCCAGCTTACTATTGCCACCACCCACTTCGGCGAACTCAAAGCCCTCAAGTATGAAGATGAGCGATTTGAGAATGCCTCTGTGGAGTTTGACGAGGTATCCTTGCAACCCACCTATCGCCTGCTGTGGGGAATTCCAGGGCGATCGAATGCCCTTGCCATTGCTCGCCGTTTGGGGTTAAATCCAGAGGTGATTGAAGAAGCGCAAGAGTGGGTAGGAACCGGTTCCGAAGACGTGAATCGGGCGATCGCTGGTTTGGAAGCCGAGCGTCGTCGTCAGGAAACCCAAGTCAAGGAAACCTCCAGCTTACTTTCAGAAACCGAACGACTGCATCAAGAAGTTGCACTCAAGGCGCAACAACTCAAAGAGCGGGAACAGCAGTTACGCCAACAACAGGAAATTGAGATCCAAAAGGCAATTTCTCAAGCTAAAAAAGAAGTCGCCACAGCCATCAAACGCCTACAACAAGGCACTGCCAATGCCCAAGATACCCGCAAAGCCACCCAGGAACTCGATCGGATTGCCGGGCAATATCTTCCCTCTAAAGTTAATCCTCCCAAACCCAAACCCGGTTATAAACCACAAATTGGCGAACGGGTACGCATTCCCAGTTTAGGACAAACCGGAGAAGTGCTACAAATCGACGAAGACGGGCAAGAATTGACCGTGCGGTTTGGGTTGATGAAAATGACCGTGGGATTAGCCGAAATAGAATCCTTAGATGGTAAAAAAGCCGAAGTTACTACTAAGGAAGCTAGCAAAAAAACAGCTACAGAAAAAGATAAAACACCCCCTCCTAAACCCACTGCACCAGTTATCCAAACCTCTCGCAATACCTTAGACATCCGAGGCTTGCGCGTCGTGACTGCTGAAGCGGAACTCGACCAAGGCATTACCAAAGCCTATAATGCCAATTGTACCAATGTCTGGATTATTCACGGCAAAGGTACAGGTAAATTAAGAGAAGGAGTCCATGAATTTCTGAGGAGCCATCCGCAAGTGGAGCGCTTTGAATTAGCCGATCAAAAAAATGGCGGTACTGGCGTAACTATTGCCTATTTAATTGGGTAATCTGTTCTCGGGATTCGATCTCCGTAGGGGCGGGTATTATCCAAATCTAGAACACCCACAAATCAATCTTGTCAACCCGCCCTCACCCCACCAATAAACCCACCGGATATGATGGTATCGATATCGGTTTGGGCGGGTTGACAAAGGTTATTGGTGAGGTTTCTAAATGGTTGAAAAACCCGCCCCTACAGGCGATTAATCTTGCCTGTTAACCAGCCCAATTATTAGGACAATTAGGTACTGGATTTCGACGTGCTGGATCTTCAGGTTGACTGCAAAGCGCTTTACCTGGTGGTTGACCAAACATATTGTTTCCTGTCCGATAGCAAACTGCACAGAACTCTTGACCATCAACCATACCTTGAGATGTCATTACTGCTCCCGGTACGATACATGCATGTTCTTCTAAGTTAACTGGGCCAATAACTCGTGTATGGGTTTGCCAAAATCGATCTGGGACTTGACAAATTTTTGGTGTTTCAGCTTGATCCGGTTGTTGAGGTTGGGCCGGTTGTTGAGCTGTTTGCGAACAATTTTCTTGTTCATATTCACCAGAATCAAAGTTGAGTAACTCCTGATTAACAGTGGCGATTTAGGGCTTGTCTGTGTCCATAACTATCATGGGTTATCACTCAACCCACTTGTATCACCAAAATGCACCCCCTGAGTATACTGCTGAAGCAGGACAAATGTCGGTAGCATCTGGTAGCATTTGGTGTCATTCAGTTGAAATTTTTATTAAAATTCTACTGCCAATACGCAATTCGCAGGAGAAACCGAGTTTCTAGCTCCCCTCCATCCCAGGTAGCATCTGTGGAAAGAAACCCGGTTTCTGGTTTCTAACCGCTGCGAGAAGCCAATCATAAGTTACAATCCTTAATTATCTATCCCATCTCTCACTGCAATGACCTTAGAACAAGTCTTCAAGTTAGCCAAACAACTTTCCTTGATTGACAAAGTACGCTTAATCGAAAAAATCACCCCTGAAATTGAGCGCGAAGTTGCTCAAACCACCCTAATTCCCCAGCGCTCTTTATGGGGGATCTGTAGCCATTTAGGAACAGCACCTTCCGCAGAAGACATTGATAACGCTCGTGTAGAAGCCTGGAGTTGCTTTCCCAGAGAGGATATTTAATGCTTCAGTCAATTGTTGATACCCATGCAGTGATTTGGTATATTTTTGCCGATTCTCGTCTTTCTAACATCGCTCGCATGACCATAGAACAAGCAGCGACTGATGGTTATCAAGTCGGGTTTTCATCCATTACCTTAGCGGAAATTATTTATTTAAGCGAAAAAGGCAGAATTCCACCATTGACGCTGAATCAGTTGCTTGCAGAAGTCGATCGCCCCAATTCTGTATTGATGGAAGTTCCTTTTAATCGCCAGATTGCTCAAACCATGCAAAGCATCGATCGCGCTCAAGTGCCCGACCTTCCCGATCGCATCATTGCTGCGACAGCACTCTACCATAATATTCCGCTTATCAGCCGCGATCGTAAAATTCAATTGTCTACTATCAATACCATCTGGTAACTTGCCCTCAAAGCGCAGCAACTGAAAGAGCGGGAACAATAGTTACGCCAACAACAGGAAATCGAGATCCAAAAGGCGATTTCTGAAGCCAAAAAAGAAGTCGCCACAGCCATCAAACGCCTACAACAAGGTACTGCTAAAGATACCCACAAAGCCACCCAGGAACTCGATCGGATTGCCGAGCAATATCTGCCCTCTAAAGTCAATCCCCCCAAGCCTAAACCTGGTTATAAACCGCAAGTGGGCGAACGGGTACGCATTCCCAGTTTAGGACAAACGGGAGAAGTGCTACAAATTGACGCACAAGGGCAAGAACTTACCGTGCGCTTCGGGTTAATGAAAATGACCGTAAGACTGTCAGAAATTGAATCCTTAGATGGCAAAAAAGCAGTTGAATTTTTTATTAACTTCTGACCTCGATACCCGATCTGGCGCAGAAACCGGGTTTCTAGCTCCTCTCTATCCCAGGTAGCATCTCTGGGCAGAAACCCGGTTTCTAACAGCCGCTTTGGGAGAGAGGGTTGGCCATAGAAGTTAAACTAAAAGTTGAGACTATTGTCAATCGTTGGAGACGCTAAGATGAAACCTCTAATTAATAGCGTAACTATTGTCATTGTTCATTACTGACCCATGAGCCTATCCCTAACTCTGCCTCCTCTGGAAAACGGCGATCGCCTAACCCGCAGCGAATTTGAGCGCCGCTACGCTACCATGCCTCACCACAAAAAAGCCGAACTTATCGAAGGAACCGTCTATATGGCCTCTGCCCTACGCGCCAAATCCCACGGAAAACCCCACGCCCATGTTATGGCTTGGCTGGGAGCTTACGAAGCGGCGACTCCTGGGGTCGAAGTCTTGGATAATACGACAGTTCGCCTCGATCGCAACAATGAACCTCAACCTGACGCTCTCCTTCGCATCGAAACGGAAGGCCAAAGTACCATTAGCGAGGATGACTATGTTGAAGGCCCCCCGGAACTGATTGTGGAAATTGCTGCCAGTAGTGCTTCTATTGACCTGAACCAAAAACGCAACATCTACTGTCGCAACCAAGTGCAAGAATATTTAGTCTGGCGAACCTACGATGGAGCATTCGACTGGTTCTGCTGGAAAAATGGCGAGTATGTGCTATTAGATGCCGATGCTGATGGGATATACCGTTCGCTTGTCTTTCCTGGCTTGTGGTTAGCCAAAGATGCACTGCTTTCAGGAGATTTAGCCCAGGTATTGGCAGTTTTGCAACAGGGAGTTGGGAGTCGGGAGATAGGGAGATAGGGAGATAGGGGGACGCGGAGATGTTTTTTCCCTATTCCCTATTCCCTGCTACTTGCACTTCCAGAAGCGCGATACAATAAACTGATCGAAGAAAGCCATAATTTCCGTAAAGATAGACGAGGAAGAGACAGAATCCATGGGTAGAGTAGTCGGCATTGACTTGGGGACAACAAACTCAGTGGTTGCCATTATGGAAGGCGGTAAACCAATGGCGATCGCCAATGCAGAAGGGATGCGGACTACACCTTCAGTGGTTGGCTTCAGTAAAGATGGCGAACTGGTCGTTGGCCAAATGGCCCGTCGCCAAGCCGTTCTGAACCCGCAAAACACCTTCTATGCCGTCAAACGGTATATGGGACGCAGATATGGAGAACTCAACACCGACTCCAAACGAGTCCCTTATACCATCCGGCGCGATGAAGTGGACAATATCAAGGTGAAATGCCCTCGGCTGAAAAAAGACTTTGCCCCGGAAGAAATTTCAGCCATGATCTTACGGAAATTGGCTGAGGATGCCAGTCGTTATTTAGGGGAACCGGTAACTGGTGCAGTGATTACCGTTCCTGCTTACTTTAATGATGCCCAACGGCAAGCGACCAAAGATGCAGGCAAAATTGCCGGCTTAGAAGTTAAACGAATTCTTAATGAACCCACGGCTGCTTCCCTCGCTTATGGGTTAGAGCGGGGAACGGCGCAAACGATTTTGGTGTTTGACCTAGGGGGAGGAACCTTTGATGTTTCGATCCTAGAAGTTGGCGATGGGGTATTTGAAGTGAGGGCGACCAGTGGCGATACCCAGTTAGGGGGGAATGACTTTGACCAAAAAATTGTCGATTGGTTGGCCGAACAGTTTCTAGAAACGGAAGGGGTCGATTTACGGCGCGATCGCCAAGCGCTGCAACGGCTGATGGAAGCAGCGGAAAAAGCGAAAATTGAACTTTCTGGAGTCACAGTCACCGAGATTAACTTACCGTTCATTACCGCTACCGAAGATGGGCCCAAGCATCTAGAAACTCGGCTGACGCGATCGCAATTTGAAGACCTCTGTGGCGACCTCCTTTCCCGTCTCCGTCGGCCCATCAAACGCGCCCTCTACGATGCCAACCTTAGCCCCGTCCAAATTGATGAAGTCGTTCTCGTCGGCGGTTCTACCCGCATTCCCATCGTTCAACAACTGGTTCGCAGTTTCATCGACAAAGAACCCAACCAAAACGTCAACCCGGATGAAGTAGTAGCAGTTGGAGCAGCAGTTCAAGCCGGTATTCTCTCCGGCATTGTCAAAGATGTGCTGTTGCTCGATGTCACCCCCCTCTCCCTCGGGATTGAAACCGCCAGTGGGGTGATGAAAAAACTCATTCCTCGCAACACGACCATTCCCGTACGGCGATCGGACATTTTCTCCACCTCCCAAGACAACCAAACCTTTGTCGAAGTCCATATCCTACAAGGGGAGCGAGAAATGGCCAGGGACAATAAATCCCTCGGTCGGTTCCGACTTTCCGGCATTCCCCCAGCGCCTAGGGGCATCCCCCAAATTCAGGTCTCCCTCGACATCGATGCCAACGGCATTCTCCAAGTATCTGCCCTAGACCGCACTACCGGCCGGGAACAAGGCATTACCATTCAAGGAGCCTCCACCCTCTCCTCCGATGAAATCAACCAAATGATCCAGGATGCCGAACGCTATGCCCAGGTTGACCGGGAGCGCCGGGAACGAGTAGAAAAACTCAACCGCGCTGAAGCCTTGATTACTCAAGCCGAGCGCCAACTGCGGGAAGCCACCCTAGATTTTGGAATGCAGTTTGCCAACCAATACCGCCGCGATCTCGATCCGATTATCCAGGAACTGCGGGAATATTTGCGCCGAGGCGATGACCGAGGAATCGATCAAGCAGGGGCCGATTTACAAGATATTCTCTACGATCTCAATCGGGAAGTGCGCTTGCGGATGAGCGAAGAGGAAGACGATGGATTTTTAGGAACCCTGCGGCGCACATTCTTAGGGGATGATGAGGATGAATTCGATCGCCGCGAAAGTTACGATTATGATAGTCCAACCTATCAAACCCGGCGGGAATATGCCCCCCCAGAGCGGAATTATCCCCCAGTGAGGAATTATCCGCCTGCACAGGATTATCCTCCAGCACGCAACTCCCCACCTGGACGAGACTATCCTCCAGCACGGGATTATCCACCCCCACGCAACTCCCCACGAGATCGAGACTATTCTTCAGCACGAGATTATCCACCCCCACCGGATTATCAACCGCCAGGCCGAGATTATCCCCCAACACGGGACTATCCGCCTCCCCGGTCAAGAGAACCCAATCGACCGCCCATCCGGGACTCTCGCCGTCCTTCAGAACCCCCAAGCCGTCCAAGGTATAATCAATATAACTCCTATGATGATGAAGATTGGGGAGATGACGATGAATGGCTGTAATGGACTGTTTCACCTAAAATAGTGCTTTGTTTGGTGTAAGCACGAAGAGTGCTTAAAAGCCTAGCTGGAGAGGGATAAATCCCTACAAAATCTAATGCATCAAATTAGATGAAACAGTCCAGTAGGTTTTTCCTATTCCCCATTCCCTATTCCCTAATTCTCCAAGAACCCTAAGTGAACAAAACCATGCAAAACTTTCGGAACTATTATGAGATTCTGGGAGTTAGTCCTGATACCCCCACTGACGAGATTAAGCGAGTTTATCGTCGTTTAGCTCGCCAATATCATCCCGATCTCAACCCCGGTGATAAGGAAGCTGAGGAGCAATTTAAGGATATTTTAGAAGCCTATGAAGTCCTCTCCGATCCCGGTAAACGGACGGAATATGACCAACTGAGCTTCTTTTTAAGAGCGCGGCAAAATAGCCGTAAACGCAATAGTGGCTCCAAGTTTTCTTCAGCAGAAATTGAGTATTTTAGCCAATTTCCCACGTTCGATAGTTTTCTCGATAGCTTGCTCAACCGTCGTCGGGAAGTGAATCAGGGACAACCAACTGGAGAGCGATCGCGTCCAGTCGAACGGAATGCCGAAGCCTACACCCCTGGCCGCTCAAAGGTTTACAACACCGTCACCAGTGAATCCCGACCCATGAAACGGGATATCGAAGCCCTCTTAACCTTACCCCTGGAAAAAGCCTATCGAGGCGGAAAAGAGCGTATCCGTTTAGAAGATGGTCGCTCTTTAGAAGTCGATATGCCCCCCGGTATGGTGAGTGGGGAAAAAATGCGCCTGCGGAAGTTGGGTATGAATGGCGGTGATTTATACCTAAAAATAACCGTAGCTCCCCATTCTTTCCTACAAATTGCAGGGAATGAAATTTATTGTAGACTCCCCATTAGTCCTGTAGAAGCCATTTTAGTTGGACAAGTAGAAGTCCTCACCCTGGATGGGTTAGTGAAAATGAATTTACCCCCTGGGGTGAAAAGCGGTCAAAAATTACGGTTAGCCAATAAGGGATATCCCGATAACCGGGGAAGACGAGGCGATCAAGTGGTGGAAATTGAGATTCAGTTTCCCACCCAATTAACCCCAGAACAACGGGAACTGTACGAAAAATTGCGAGATTTAGAAGATAACCTGCGCGAACCTCTATGGAAATCAGATGCCGAATCTTCAGATTAAGCTCAAGAAGGAGGAGGCAGTAGATCGACTCTAAACTTAAATTATTCCTCATTAACGATTAACTGGATCGGAGGCAGATCGCCCGCAGGGAGATGAACTTCACCGATGATAGCGCTGTGGGTATAGCCTAAATTTTGCAGGAGTTTCAAGCATTCTTCTGCTTGAGGATGGGGAATCCCAGCCACTAATCCCCCAGACCATTGAGGATCGAATAAGAGGGGATAGACAGGATGGGAATCAAAGCTAGACACATTTTGCAGATAGGAAATCGGTTCACTGAGCGTCGTCGAAGTGCTGGAACTATTGTCCTGATGGAATGGACTCGATCGCACGTGGCGCAAAGTCTCTAAAGTCCCTTCCAAAACGGGTAGAGTATCCAAATTCAAGCTAATACTCACGGATGTATTGTTGATCAGAGTCGTCAGATGTGACAATAAACCCAAATTGCCTACTGCTGTGCAAGCGGTAGCGCCAGTTTCCAGAAAGGTTAGGGATGCTGGATAATTGGATTGAATCATTGAGGCGATCGCCCCTTCTAACCATCGTCCCTTACTTTTATACTGCTCTTGAGCTGTCATCAGAGCGCCAACACCCAAGGGTTTCGTCAGAATTAACACTTGACCGGGTTGTAACTTGGGCGGATACAAGACCGGTTCGGGATCGGCATACCCTTGAGTAGAAAATCCCAGGGATAAACGCGGGCCCAGGGACACACGACAGCCAACCAACTGAGTTTGACTGATCGTTAGCGCTTGCAGAACACCTGAGAGCAGTTGATAGAGAGTTTCTTCCTGTTGCGTAGGAAGACTATTGGGTAATTCTATCCAACCTAAAACACTGTGGGGAGTTGCTCCCTTGGCCAAGATGGGATTTAAGCAATGGTGAGTTGCTAACATGCCGAATAAATACGGATCGCGCAGGCTATCTGTGAGAAAATCCATACTTTCAATCAGGAGGCCAGGGGTCACGGAAGATAAGGCCAAATTGTCCCCAGGGTTTTCGATCTCGATTAAGGACTCTAATTTAGGATTGTCGGTAATCACCCGCTTCAGCACTGAGGATAGGCGCTCTGGGGGAATGGGAATTGGGGCCAAGGAGGGATGAGTCGGCGATCGCCCAAAGTCCTCAAATTGAGCCATAAATCGGCGATCGATCCAGTCCTTCCAGCGCCACAGTAAAGGGTTAGGGCCCAATCCCCATTTACCCCAAGAGGCGATCGCCTTTCCATCTCCTGTACCAATGAGTCCTAAAATTTGCTTTTGCGGGCGATAGGGTTTCGGTGCTTTCCCTAAAACAGCTTGTTTCAAATTCTCATATAAGGGCTGACCTTGACGCACCGCAAACACCCCTGCCTTGGGCCGCGTATGGTTCACCATGGTGGCAATATCCCCAGCAGCAAATACTTGGGGATGGGAAACGGACTGTAGAGAATCCTTAACTAAAATAAAGCCATCGGTATCCGTTGCTAAACCAGCAGCCTTTAACCAGGGAGGAGCTGAAGCTTGAGTCACCCAAAACACGCGATCGCACTCTAGGGTAAATCCAGACTGACACTGAAGTCCCTGCTCGGAAACTTGGGTTACTCGTTCTCCCAAATGCAGTTGAATATCCCGACGACCCATTAACTGGGCGATGCGTTTGCGCACCACTCGGTTATGGGAGGACATAATTTCTTGCCCCTGATGGAACAGATGAATTTCGGGAAACGAAGCCGTATACATAACGAAAGAGGCATCAATATTCCGCATTCCTCCCGTAGCTTGACGGCAGACAAATAGTCCCTGTTGCATCGTGAGCGCTAACTCAACGCCCCCTGCACCTCCACCCACAATGGCCAGCTTTAAAGGGTGGGTAGGATGACGAGCAAAGCTTTCTATGGTCTCTCGCCAATGGTTGAGAAACTGGGAAACCGGTTTAGCGGGAATGGCGTAGTTATTAGCTCCAGGAACCTGAATTTGGTTAGGAGTACTGCCAATATCAATGGAGAGCAGGTCAAAGTGGACAGGGGGACGGTGAGCGCAGAGAACTTGATTGCGTTTGAGATCGAGACCAATGGCATGATCTTGATAGAGTTGGGCCCTAGCAAATTGACAGAGATGATGTAGATCGATATGGGTTTGGTCAAAGCTGTAGAATCCAGCAATATGGCCGGGTAGCATCCCAGAATAGGGAGTGTGCAGGGTATCGGTGATCAAGGTAAGACGGACCCCAGGAAGGGGATTGAGAGCAAATTGGCGAAGGGCGATCGCATGGGCGTGTCCTCCTCCAATCAAGACAATTTCTTTGCTTAGGGTCTGGGCCATGGGTTTATTTTTTTCTGCACCGAGGAAACCTACACCATCTCTGCGATTTTACCGCAAGTGCATCCCCCCATTCCCCCTTCACAATCCAAAGCGCTGTATCCCTCTTCCTATCTCTTCACGTTTTAAGGGCGGGTTTCTGGCGCTGTAGGGGATTCATCCTCACTTCTAGCCATTTAAACCCAAAGGAAGATAGGGTGGTTAGCACGAGATACATTAAAGCTACGGCTAAGTAAACTTCAAAGGATCGATAGGTGATAGCTACCATTAATTGACCTTGGCGGAATAGTTCCTCAAATCCAATCACGGCGACTAAACTGGTATCTTTGACTAAGGTAATAAATTCGTTACCTAGAGGGGGTAACATGCGACGTAAGGCTTGGGGAAAAATCACGTCTTGCATCGTTTGTAGGGGACTCATGCCTAGGGATTGAGAGGCTTCCCATTGACCTTTATCAATGGATTCAATGCCCCCGCGCATAATTTCGGCTAAGTAGGCAGCACTATTTAAGCTTAAGGCTAAGACGGCTGCCGGAAAGCGATCAAAGCTAAACTCTAACCCTAATTCTTTGAATAAACCGGGGAGACCGAAGTAGATCATAAACAGTTGGACGAGCATGGGAGTGCCCCGGAAGAAGTCTACATAAATGCGGCAGAGTAGGCGCAAAGGTTTGTAGGGGGAAATTAGGGCGATCGCCACTAGCGTACCTCCGATTAACCCAAAAGCGAAAGCCAAAGCGGTGAGTAATAAAGTAATCGTCGAGCCTTGAATTAAATTAGCAAATAGTTTTCCCCAATCAAAAACAATTACTTCTTGGGTTTCTAAGGCAGGGGGAACGAGGGGTAATTCCGGGGGTTCACCCGCGAACCAAGTTTGATAAATAGCGCGATAACGACCCTCCTGAATCAGTAACTCCAGAGCATTATTAATGTCATTTAAGTAGGGAGAATCTTTAGGCATAGCAATGCCATAATATTCTTCTGTGACTAATTCACCGACGACTTTCACGCCTTGTAAGCCGGCTTGTCTTATAGCGTATAAAGTCACCGGCCCATCATTAACCACAGCATCCACTTTGCCATTAATCAGTTCTTGTAGAGCTAAAGAAGCAGAGTCAAAAGAACTGATATTTGCCCCTTCGATGGTACTGGCTTCCTGGGCCCCAGTGCTACCAATTTGAACGGCTATTTGTTTGCCTTCTAAATCAGAAAAATTTTTAATGCTGGTATTGTCCTCTTGCACCGCTATAGCTAAACCCGCTTTAAAATAAGGGCGAGAAAAGGATACGGTTTGCGCTCGCTCTGCGGTGATCGTCATGCCACTAATCGCCGCATCCATAGTTTTCGACTGGAGAGCGGGAATAATGCCATCAAAGGGTAAGCTGACGAATTCGATATTCAGTTCAGCCGCTTCACCAATGGCTGTCATTAAATCAATATCAAATCCACTTAACTCTCCGGTTGCTTGGTCTTGCATTTCAAAGGGGGGAAAGGTGGGTTCTGTCGCCACCTGGAGGGTTGGTGCAGAGGATTGGGCGAAAGTTGATAAACTGGTGAAGATGACCACGAGTAGACAACTGGCGATCGCCAGAAAAACTTGAATTTTGGGCTTCAACCCCTTACTCCCCATCATTATCAGGCCTCTTTTCTCCATAAAACCATATCAGAGTGTTGATTAGTATCAACGGTTGCTTAGTGAATAAAAGTAATCCTGGATACACTTTAGAGGTTGAAGGTTTAGATACTCTAAACTCAACCCCCCTAAAGATGGTTCAAAAACGATGGTCAATTCAGCAACTCCCGTAATGGCATGTGAAGACTTGCATAAAAGTTTTGACGACCTTGAAGTGCTAAAAGGGGTAACTACCACTTTATATGAAGGGGATGTAGTCTCGGTAATTGGCCCTTCTGGATGTGGCAAGACCACCTTTTTGCGGTGCTTAAATCGTCTAGAGTCTATTAATAAAGGACGCTTAGAGGTGATGGGGATCGATCTGTCCCATGCCCAAGTCAGTCAAGCGATGCTGCGTCAACTCCGAAGTCGAGTGGGGATGGTCTTTCAGCACTTTAATCTGTTTCCCCATTTAACAGTTTTACAAAACTTGATGCTTGCTCCTATGAAGGTTTTGAAACACTCGGAATCAGAAGGTCGAGAACGAGCTATCCATTACTTAGAAAAGGTGGGTTTAGGCAATAAAGCTCAGTTTTATCCAGAACAACTTTCAGGGGGACAAAAACAACGGGTGGCGATCGCCCGTAGCTTATGCATGAACCCTAGTATTCTCCTGTTTGACGAACCCACCAGTGCCCTCGATCCAGAGTTGGTTGGGGAAGTTCTCAGCGTCATGAAGCAATTGGCTCAAGAGGGCATGACGATGGTTGTGGTGACTCATGAAATGCAGTTTGCGCGGGAAGTTTCTAATAAGGTTCTGTTCTTCCATCAAGGGATTATTGAAGAATCTGGCGATCCTCAAGAGCTATTTTCCCAACCCAAGAGCGATCGCCTCAAATCCTTTCTCAGTCGCATCAATTAATAGTACAGCGTTTTGGGCGATCGCAGAGCTGAAACGCAATCAGGGCAATGTAATATCAAATCCTTAGATGTTTGCTACAGATGATTGACACGGGGATTGATGTGTAGCGTGATTTTTGGGATGTGATGCAAGGAAACTTGGTTCTACACTTTTCCTGAGCGATCTGTCTATTCATAAATATTCTCATTAAATTTTATAGATAATCAAAGCCTATTGCTAATCCATAGACCGGGTAGACGGACGCATCAGTGCTAGAAACCAGAATTGATCCCAGCGAAGAAGAGTCGAAAGGCAATCGCTGTATGGATTAGAGGGAAAATAGGACAAACATCTCTAAGTCTGCTCAGGGGGAAGCAGAGATTGATTAAAACAATATAAAGCTAGACCCGATACTTTCAACTTTTGTACTACAATCGTATTGTAGTTTATTGATAAATAATCTCATTAAATTTACCCCACAACATATTTATGTCGCAAAAAGTACTGAACTTAAAAAAGGCTCCTGGACATCAGGTGTTAGCCAAGGCAGGAAAAAAGCTTCTACGTCCTGGTGGACGATCTGCAACGGAGAAGTTATTTGCAGCGGCAAATTTTCAGCCAGGGGATAGCGTACTGGAGTTAGCCGCTAGTTTTGGGTATAGCGCGATTGCCTTAGCCAAAAAGCACCAAGTTAAGGTCACTGGGATTGAAAGAAATACTGATAGTGTAGCAACAGCCCAAGCTAACATTGTTGCTGCTGGAGCTAAGGATCGAGTGAACGTCATAGAAGGTGATATTTTGAACTTAGATCGGGTTCCAGGTGAATTTGATTTTGTCCTAGCCGAAGCCATTTTGACCATGCAATCTCCATCGGCTAAAGCCAAAATTCTGAGAGGAGTGCGAAATCGCCTACGTCCTGGTGGACGCTTTCTATCCCACGAACTGCTTGTATGCCATCAAAACACCGAAATTCATCAGGCCTTATCTTCCGCGATTCGCGTCAATGCCAGCCCCCTCACCAAAATTGAATGGGTTCAAGCCTGTGAAAGTGCAGGATTACAAGTGCAGTTTTATCATACAGGTGCTATGGGTCTACTCAATCCTAAACAAATGGTCAATGATGAAGGCTGGCTCGGCACCATGAAAATTACCTGGAATATGTTGATCGATCCCCAACTGCGATCGCGAATCTTGCAGATGCGGCAAGTCTTTCAAGAATATCAAGATGATTTAGGATACATCATTTTGTGCGCTCAACGCCCCTAGAGGAATAACCATGACAACCACTCTACTCAATATTGCCTCCTCACATCTAAAATTTCCTGATGTCATTGAATACCCCGAAGCAGGGATATTAAGCAAAGTTGTGCTCCAAGACGATTGCTGTAAATACACCCTGTTTTGTCTAGCAGCAAATACAGAAATTTCGGAACACACTGCTGTTCGCAATGCCACTATCAGCGTGTTGGAGGGAAAAGGAACTTTAACCCTAGAGGGCAAGGAGATTGAACTGGAAACAGGAGTATTCGTCGTCATGCCTGCTCACGCTCCCCACGCTCTCAAGGCTCAGACGAACTTGGCCTTTTTGTTAACCTTATCAGCCTAAAAAAAGCTTTACATCAGGAGATTATACAGCGCTTGACTTCCGTCATGAAGGACAGTGTTGAATCTTCAAAGCTATGTACCAAAAGCCTATTCCCTATTCCCTAGCGCAAAGCGCTATAACATTGTGGCATCATCTCAATCCAATTTCCTTCCAGAGTCAGTAACGTCTTTACCTCGCCTTTGGTATCGCCCCACTCTATCGCCCCATCATGGTATCTATGTCATTCTGGTGATTTCATTTGTGACGGGAGTTGCCGCGTCCCAACACTGGACTCTCTCCACAACCCTAGCTCTAGTGTGTGCTTTTGCTGGATTCCAAGCCGAACATCCCCTTACTTTACAAATCAAACAGCGCCACAGTTGGAAACCTCGATTTCTGCTTTGGAGTAGTATTTATGCGGGCATAGCCTTAATAGCTGGCAGTTATTTATATCTACAAACGCCCCTATTGCTATGGATTTATCTAGGGGCGATCATTACCTTGGCGATCGACACTATTTCAGTTTTAAATCGTCAGCAAAAAACCTATATCAATGAGTTCGTAACTTTCGCCGCAGTTTGTCTTGCTGTTCCATTCGCTTACATCGCTACAACGGGAACCTGGACAACTTCTATCATCGGTCTATGGCTACTCAACACCCTATTTTTTAGCAGCGCTATTTTTACCGTCAAACTGCGTAAATCCAAAACCTCATCGCTCATTCCACCTGTTCTCTATCATCTCATTGCTGCTACTATCATTACCGGACTTTGGTTTTTGGGCTGGCTCACGGCGATCGCTGCCCTAAGTTTTGCAATTGCCCTACTCAAAATCACTTTAATTCTTTGGCAAAAAAATTGGTATTGCACCACCCCCATCTACAACGTTGCTAAATTAGAAACAATCTTTGGTCTGTTGTTTATGTCCCTGGTAGTGATCTCCCAATTCCTTTCCATCTAACTCCCTATCCAGATTGTTCGTTCATCTTCCTGCTCCAGGATCAAAGAGTAGGGATGAACATTTTGCAATGCAAAAATAACAACATTAAACAATCATAAAAATCCATTGATTCTTAGGGATGGAATAAAATCCTTGTGCTATAAATAATAGAAGAAGGAGGTGAGTGTAAGACAGTCCTAAAAGCACTCAAAAAACTATGGTTAGTAACATTGACATTCAACAAACGGTATCCAAATTACAAAGCCAACTAACATCCAAAGACCAAGCATGGCAAGGATTTAAACGAGGCACATGGGCACAAGAAGTTAACGTCAGAGACTTTATCCAAAAAAATTACACCCCCTATGAGGGAGATGAATCTTTTCTGGAAAACATAAGTCAGTCAACAGACCAACTCTGGACTGAAGTTAAAGAATTGATGAAACAGGAGCGGGAAAAAGGCGTTTTGGATGCAGAAACCAAAATTCCTTCTAGCATTACTGCCTATGGTGCAGGCTACATCAATAAAGACCTAGAAAAAATTGTTGGACTGCAAACCGATAAGCCCCTTAAACGAGCCATCATGCCTTTTGGGGGAATTCGAGTCGTTGAGAAATCTTTAGAAGCCTATGGTTACACCATAGATCCTCACACTCATGACATTTTCACTCAATATCGTAAAACCCATAATGACGGTGTTTTCGATGCTTATACCCGCCAAATGCGGAAGGCTCGCCACTCAGGAATTATCACCGGTTTACCTGATTCTTATGGACGGGGACGTATCATTGGAGATTATCGTCGTATTGCCCTTTATGGCGTTGACTTTCTAATCGAAGATAAACAGCAACAGTTATGTTCCTTAGAATATGATGTCATGGACGAGGACGTGATTCGTTTACGAGAAGAAATCTCTGAACAAATCAAAGCCCTTAAAAAATTGAAAATTATGGGGGCAAGTTATGGTTTTGATTTGGGAAATCCAGCCGCCAATACTCAACAAGCCATACAATGGACTTATTTCGGATACTTGGCTGCGGTTAAAGAGCAAAATGGTGCAGCGATGTCCTTGGGGCGTGTTTCCAATTTCCTGGATATTTACATTGAACGGGATTTGAAATCAGGAGAAATCTCTGAAGCTCAAGTTCAGGAATTAATCGATCAATTTGTGATGAAGCTGCGGATGGTACGCTTCTTACGCACTCCTGAGTATAACCAATTATTTGCCGCAGATCCAGTTTGGGTGACAGAAGTTATTGGAGGAATGGGAGTCGATAGCCGTCCCCTGGTCACTAAAAATAGTTTCCGTTTCTTGCATACCCTCTACAATTTAGGCCCGGCACCTGAGCCAAATTTAACGATTCTGTGGTCGGAAAAATTGCCGATCGCGTTCAAACAATATTGCTCGAAGGTTTCCATCGATACTAGTTCTATCCAGTATGAAAATGATGACTTGATGCGTCCAGAGTTTGGCGATGATTATGGTATTGCTTGCTGTGTTTCGGCGATGAAAATTGGCAAACAAATGCAGTTTTTTGGCGCGAGAGTCAACCTCGCTAAAGCATTACTGTATGCCATTAACGGAGGTAAGGATGAAAAAACAGGCGAGCAAATTGCGCCCCCCTATGCTGCCATTACCAGTGATTATCTAGACTACAAAGAAGTCACCGCTAAGTTTGACCTTTTGATGGACTGGTTAGCCAAACTGTATGTTAACAGCCTCAATGTCATTCACTATATGCATGATAAATACTGCTACGAAACCCTAGAAATGGCATTGCACGATCGCGATGTTTATCGGACAATGGCTTGTGGGATAGCAGGTTTATCCGTAGTTGGAGATGCCTTGGCAGCCATTAAATACGGAAAAGTCAAAGTTCTGCGTAATGAAGAAGGGTTAGCCATTGACTACGAAGTGACTGGAGATTATCCTAAATTTGGCAATAATGACGAACGGGTTGACCAGATTACCTCTGGTATTTTAACGACCTTCATGGATAAAATCCGTAGAAATAAAACCTATCGTCAGGCAACACCGACCCAATCCATTCTCACCATTACCTCTAACGTGGTTTATGGTAAAAAGACCGGTAGCACACCAGATGGACGAAAGGCAGGAGAACCCTTTGCTCCAGGAGCAAATCCGATGCACGGACAAGATACTAAAGGAGCGATCGCTTCTATGGCTTCCATTGCCAAATTACCCTATGAACATGCTCAAGATGGGATTTCATACACCTTCTCAATTGTGCCTCAAGCCTTAGGGACAACTGACGATGGGAAAGTCAATAATTTGGTCGGAATGCTAGATGGTTATTTCCACGACACGGGGCATCATATCAATGTTAATGTTCTCAATCGAGACACCTTAGTCGATGCAATGAATCATCCTGAAGAATATCCTCAGTTGACGATTCGAGTATCCGGTTATGCCGTCAATTTCATTAAACTGAGCCGCGAACAACAATTGGATGTGATTAACCGCACATTCCACAGTCAACTCTAAACTTAGGCTGCGATCGCCAATCCCCATCCTATGCTAATAATAAGGATGGGGATAATTGTATGCATTAAGCTTAAGCGGCCAACTTTATCATCACTAATTATATGGGATCGACAGGCATTATTCATTCAATAGAGACTTGTGGGACAGTCGATGGTCCTGGAATTCGATTTGTGATTTTTACAAAAGGTTGTCCCTTACGGTGTTTATACTGCCACAATCCTGATTCTCGTTGTATTGAAGATGGAGAAGCAATATCTGTTGATGAATTGATGGTAGAAATTGAGAAATATCGGTCTTACTTTCAATTTTCTGGTGGCGGTGTAACGCTGACTGGAGGTGAGCCTTTGATGCAACCTGAGTTTGTCAAAGACATTTTTCAAAGATGTCACCAGATTGGAGTTCATACTGCGTTGGATACATCGGGATATATCAGTTTAGAGATGGCTAAACCGGTTTTAGACTATACGGATTTAGTCTTGTTGGATATCAAATCTTTTGACCCCAAAATTTACCAAAAAGTAACCCATGTTTCTATTGAGCCAACGCTTGCTTTTGCTCGATATCTCAACGAAATTCAGAAGCCAACATGGATAAGGTTTGTATTAGTCCCGGGCTTGACAGATCCCTTGAATAATGTCAATGGATTGGCTCAATTTGTCGCCCCTTTTGAGAATGTAGAAAAAGTTGAAGTTTTACCCTTCCATAAAATGGGAGAATACAAATGGCAACAACTCGGCTATGACTATCAACTGAAAAACACTGAACCTCCTTCCCAGGAATTATTAGAACAAACGATTGGTATTTTCAAACGTCATAACCTAGTCGTTCAATAATCGTTACCTATATTTTCCACTCTGGGTTGGAGGTAATTTGCCTCCTAGCTCTCCCCTCAAGACATACAGCAGTTTTCGATATTATGTGGTACGTTTTTATCTCCCCAACATCCCTTGGAAAGGTGGGCAGTAGAAGTCCCCTGGTCCAGAGGAATTTAGGGGGATTTTTCTTGCTGTCCCTCATAACAGCACAAAGTGCTGCAAGGGATACCCTAAACGAGCCGATAAAAAGCGATCCTAGCAATTATTCCCAAAACTCAAGGGGCGATCGCGCAGAATTAGCCGTAAGATAAGAGCGCCGATGTTATAGGAAGGGTATGGCTGCCATTGATTGGTTGATTGTTCTGTTGTATTTGCTCTTAACGTTAGGATTAGGGTTATATCTATCAGGAAAAGCCTCGGAGGGACTAGAGGCATTTTTTGTATCGGGGCGATCGCTCCCTTGGTGGCTCTCCGGAACCAGTATGGCAGCGACTACCTTTTCTATTGATACTCCCCTCTACATTGCTGGAGTGGTTGCCAGTCGCGGGGTTTCAGGAAACTGGGAATGGTGGAGCTTTGGTATTGCTCATGTGGTGATGATTTATATCTTTGCGCGGATGTGGCGCAGATCGGGAGTGGTTACGGATGCCCAGTTAACGGAAATTCGCTATGGGGGATCGATGGCAGCCATTCTACGAGCAGTGAAGGCTTTTTTGTTTGCGGTTCCGATTAATTGTATCGGCATTGGTTACGCAATGTTGGCGATGGTGAAAGTGATTGATGCTCTGGAATTATGGCAAAGTTTGGGCATAGAACCGGGAGAGAACCTTAAACTCTGGAGTGTGGTTGGCGTGAGTTTATTTGTCCTATTCTATGCTGGAATTTCTGGGCTTTGGGGCGTGGTAGCGACGGATTTTTTCCAGTTTTTTCTCGGGTTATTTGGGGCGATCGCCGTTGCCGCGATCGCAGTGAGTCATGTGGGCGGCATTCACGAGTTAATTCCCCTCGTGCAAGAACAAACGGATACGGATATCTTAGCCTTTCTTCCTCTGAATACGGAAACCGCCAGTCTCAGCTTAAGTACATTTGGAGCATATTTGTTGATTCAGTGGTGGGCGTTTCGTCGTAGTGACGGGGGGGGCGAATTTATCCAACGATTATTAGCCTCAAAAAATGAAGCAGAAGCGGAAAAAGCGGCCTGGTTTTTCAATATTCTGCATTATGTAGTACGGACTTGGCCTTGGATTTTAGTTGCTCTGGTGGCTCTAGTGGTTTATCCCAATTTGGAAGATCGGGAGTTGGGCTATCCGAAATTAATGCTAGATTTCTTACCTCCAGCGATGTTGGGATTAGTGGTGGCTTCCTTGCTGGCAGCGTTTATGAGTACGGTTTCAACCTCCATTAACTGGGGCGCATCCTATTTAACCAATGATTTATATTTACGCTTTTTTCGTCCTGAATCTACCCAGTCGGAGTTAGTCTTAGTTGGTCGTATGTCTTCTATTATGGTAACGGTTTTAGGGGCGATCGCCGCATTCTATGCCCAAGATGTGGCTACCGTATTTCGATTGGTGATTGCGATCGGTACAGGCCCGGGATTAGTCTTGATTCTACGCTGGTTTTGGTGGCGCATTAATGCCGCAGCGGAATTAGCCTCTATGGTCGGTGGATTTGTTGTAGGATTAACCACCAGTGTTGTCCCGATATTAACTATTCAAGATTTTGGCTTGCGATTACTGGTGACGGCTGGGATTAGTGGAATTTGCTGGATAGCTGCCATGTTGTTAACTGCACCAGAATCGGATCAAACCTTAGATGAATTCTATCGGCTAGTGCGTCCTGGCGGCCCTGGATGGCGACGGCAGCGATCGCGCACGGGATTGAAACCGGCACAAAGTTTACCCCAAGATTTACTCAAAGTCAGTGCAGCTATCTTGCTCTTATTTAGTGCTATGTTCGCTGTAGGCGGCTTTTTACTCTTGAATCAGGGAGTGGGTTGGATGAGCTTAATTGTAGCGGTTGCTGGGGCAATGATGTTGCGCTATGTGAGTAAATTAAGGGTTGCTCCTATGGCTCGACCCGGGTTAGAAGATGAGTTATAGCAGGCAACGGGAGAGTTAGGATACTTGACTATAAACAATAACCTAACCGTTCTCAGCAACTTATTCACTGCTATAGAAAATAGAAAAAAGATCGCTATAATTGTTAATTGATACAGCACTTTGTGCTTTTATAGAGTACACTGTTGAATTCCCAAAGCCATGTACCACAATCCTATTCCCTAGCACAAAGTGCTATATGAGTTTTGCCCGAATGAAACGCTTCTTAGTTCCCCTTTTTGTCTTCAGTGTGTGTCTGCTTGGGTTGCTGACCGGTTGTAGTCTACCGCAAGTGAGTGCCCAAGATCGGCTGTTTTTGCCCTTATCTTTGGAATGGGTGGGAGAAGTCACCCTACCCAAACAGGAGTTTCAGGAAACCACCGTGGGTGGGTTATCGGCGATCGCCTACGATCGCCAACGCGATCGCCTCTATGCTCTTTCGGATGACCGCAGTTTCCACAGCCCCGCTCGCTTTTATACCTTGAATTTGAGTCTTGACCCCTTTGAAATTGAGGTAGAAACCGTTACTGCCTTAAAAACCCCGGAAGGTACGCCATACGCAGAAGGTAGCCTCGATCCAGAAGGGTTAGCTCTCACCCCCAACCAAACCCTACTCATTGCCAGTGAAGGGGTTGCAGACCAACAGATCCCCCCGGCGATCGCTGAATATGACCGGCAAACAGGACAATGGCTGAATCAGCTTCCCATTCCTCAACGCTATATCCCTGATACTTCAGGAAAAGAACAACAAAAAGGGGTACAAAATAACCTAGGGTTTGAGTCCTTAACTACCAACCCCATCGGCCTCGTTCCCACAACTGGTGAACCTTTACGCGTATTTGTTGCGACAGAAGCCGCCTTAATCCAAGATCGAGATCCAGAAGCCAAAGAATTAGTTAATACCAGAACCCGGTGGATGCATTATCTCCTCAGCGAAGGGCCACCCCTGTTAGTTTCCGAACATTTCTATGAACTTGATACACCTGAACCAGATATTCTCTCCCAAGGATTAACAGAAATTTTAGCCTTAGATGAACCCGGACATTTTCTCACCCTAGAGCGCTCTTTTAATGGCTCTGTAGTTACAGCCAAACTATTCCAAGCCGTGACTGGATCGGCCAGCGATATTTCTAATGTATCCTCTCTTCAAGGCAATTTAGGAGAGTTGAAACCTATTCGTAAACAATTGGTTTTAGATTTAGATCGGTTGGACATTACCTTGGATAACCTCGAAGGGATGACATTTGGCCCCCATTTTGCCGATGGCAGTCCCAGCTTAATTTTAGTCAGTGATGATAATTTTAATTCCTATCAGAAAACGCAGTTTTTATTATTTCGTATTTTGACTATGGACTCCTCAAGAGAAGGGTGAAACTACCTATTATATCAAATCCTAAAAATTACGCTACACATCAATTCCCGTGTCTCCGTTTCTCCGTGTCTGGAGTGTTAACCATCTGTAGCACGTATCTAAGGATTTGATATTACCTATTGTCTAACGCTATATTCTCCCGATCGCCTTGTTTTTTCTCCCGTGATACTCTAAAATGATAATCATTCTACACAGGCTCTCCTAGTCCAAAAATCCGCTAATCAAGGAAAAGCCTAGAGAACCTTAAGAAACCAGGAGATCGAGCTTGACCGAAATAGTATTGGAAGTTGAAGGCTTAATCGTCGATCGCGATTGCACGCCAGGGGTCGTGCGTGATGTATCCTTTACTTTATCCACGGGTACAGATACCGCCCTCATCGGCCCCAATGGAGCAGGAAAAAGCACCCTAATTCAAGCCATTTTAGGCATCTTACCTCGAAAATCAGGTCATATTTCCATATTAGGAAAACCGATGAGTCCTCAAGGTAAATTGCCGGCGCAAATTCGTCAACAAATCGCCTATTTACCGCAAAATTTTCTCTTCGATCGCCGTCTGCCCATGACGGTAGCTGAACTGGTCGGCTTAGGTTGGGATCGGCTCGGTTTTCAATTGCCCTGGTCAGGCTATCGAGAACGCCGTAAAGCCGTCCGAGAAGCGCTCTCGCGGGTGGATGCCTGGCATTTAAAACACAAACCCATTAGTCAACTTTCCGGTGGAGAAACCAAGCGCATCTTACTCGCTTATTGTCTGGCTAGACCCCGAAAATTACTGATTTTAGATGAAGCCCCTGCGGGATTAGATATCCGAGGAGAAGCCGAATTTTATCAACTCCTCGAAGAACTGAAACAAGAATATCATTGGGCAATTTTACAGATTTCCCATGATTTGGATATGGTGAAAAAACAATGCGATCGCGTCCTGTGTCTTAACCGTACCTTACTCTGTCAAGGGACACCAGAAAACACCCTCAGTACGGAAAACCTAATCGCCGCTTACGGTTCTGCCTTTACTCGTTATCATCATTCCTGTCGATCCTAAGATCAATTAAACATTAAAAATGGCTAGGAGTTAGGGGATGAGGGCGGGTTGCGTAAAGTGATGGATGAGTTTCGTAGATTGTTTGTCAACCAGCTCTACAACGTTGTTAATTGTGAATTTAATGGAAACCGAAATCTCACGCGCTATAGAACTCTTCCAATTTGCCTTTATGCAACGGGCACTGATGGGAGGCATATTAATGGGAACAATGGGGGGACTGTTAGGGAGTTTTACTATTTTACGGCAACTCTCATTTTTTAGTGATGCCCTGGGACACTCGACCCTCTTGGGATTAAGTTTAGGGCTATTATTAGGTCTGAATCCTTCATGGGTCATTCTTCCCTTTGCGGTGATCTTTGCCCTGGTGGTCAATACCTTTCTAGAGCGCACCCAACTGTGGACAGATGCTGTCCTCAATATTGTTTATTCCTCCTCCTTAGCCTTTGCCATTATTACTCTCAGTCTGATAGGGGAATACAAAGGAGGGATCAATCACTTACTTTTTGGGGATATTTTAGCTCTACAAACCTTCGATCTAATCATTAGCACACTCCTATTATTGGTTTGTATTGGATTTATTGCCTCAACGTTGCGCACTCAGATGATGTTGACACTTCATGAACCGATGGCGATCGCCCGTGGTGTATCGGTAGAAACCCATCGTACCGCCTTCGTCGTGCTGCTTTCCCTTGTTGTTGGTGTCGCGATCAAAGCGATCGGGGTGTTATTGGTAAGCGCTTTTATTGTCATTCCTGCCTGTTCTGCTCGCTTAATGACTCAGAACTTCACCACCTATGCGATCTTATCTGCGGTTATTGGGGCGATCGCCGCTTTATGCGGCATTGTCCTCTCTGCTCTATTTGACTTGCCCTCCGGCCCCAGTATTGTCATCGTGCAATTGGGATTTTTCCTGAGTGCGATCGGCTTTGCTAACCTAAGACCGATTGCCTCATAAAAAGAAAAGCCACCTAGGAGTTAACTAAGCGGCCCGACTAGCGTTTTTATAGAGAGGAGAGAAGAGAGTTAGCTCACAGCAATTCCAGTGAGGATTAAAGCGGTGGTGAGAAAGATAGAGATCGCCCCTTGGAGCATGTAGCGTTGCTGCTGTTCTTGACTAGGAAAATCTGCATAGTACATTTGAGGCTCGTTAGCATAATTATTGAGCTGTCCTTCAGGATTGACCGTTGTGTACATCAGGTTGACCTCTGTGTTTCTCGTTGTTGTAAACTAATATAACAAATTGTAAAGAAATATTTCTGTGACTTGACAGAATATTTTGGGTGATGTTAATCACAAGATGGAAAGAAAGAGGGGCGATCGGGAAAAAAATGAGGTAAAGCCAGTTGTGCAAACATCTTGCTCGCTTTTCGCCTCCAGCGCTCAAGACGCTCCCATTCCACAACCTCACCCCATGTTTAATGGAGATCAGATCCTGATTAACCGAGCCATGTTACGAAGAATTGGTCTATGGGCAATAAGCAGTATCTATGTGCCCAATGCCAGTGATTTGCTTTTAAGATTGACTAAAATCCTCAGAACCAACAGGAGAGTATCGTAATGAAATCCTTCCTTACCCTATCTGCCGTGCTACTGAGCATCGTGAGCTTACCCAAAGTTGCCCTTGCCCACTCCGTAGAAACAGATTACCAGTCTATGTCTGATCGCCTGGAAATCCAATCGATGTTTAGTACCGGTGAAGCCTTTGAAGGTGCCCCTGTCGTCGTTTACGCTCCCAACGACCCCACCACACCTTGGCTCGAAACCACAACAGATGAGAATGGTGAATTTGTCCTCCAACCCGATCCCTCCATTCCCGGTGAGTGGTCTGTAGAAATTGGAGAAGGCGGTCATTGGGATAACATTATCGTTCCCGTGAGCGGCGAAGGGATTGAATCAGAGAATATCAGCTATCTTGAGGGACATCCTTACCATACCCACAACCGTAACCGTATCGCCAATCGTTACATTCTCGCTGGGGTTGTAGGGGCGACTCTTGTTGGTGGTATTGGTGGCGGACTCTTGCGTCGCAAGCTCAAAGGCTAATTCAACCCCCATCCCAATATTCCTGTAGGGGCGAAAAAGTTTTCGCCCCTACAAATTTTTTAAATACACACCGAGCCAATTATGATATAAATATGAAAGATGAAACAATTATGAAATTAACCGAGCTGATTTCTCGATGCCTTACTCCTATCCATCCACCTTAATGGCGATCGCCAGTTTAGTCCTCACCCTAGGTCTGACAAGCTGTGCAGGTATAGAGAGCAATACAACCTTAGACCCAACGCCTGAAAATCCAAGCTCTACCATTGGAGAAACCGAAAATAAAAAGAAAGTCCTCACCACCTTTAGCGTTCTTGCTGATATTGCCCAAAACGTTGCCGGGGATCAACTAACTGTCGAGTCCATTACCCGCATCGGTGCAGAAATTCACGGTTACGAACCCACTCCCAGCGACCTCACCAAAGCCCAAGATGCTGACCTAATTTTATATAACGGCATGAATCTAGAGCGGTGGTTTGAGCAATTTTTAGGCAACCTGGAAAATGTGCCCTCTGTCCTCTTAACTGAAGGCATTGAACCCATTCCCATTGCTGAAGGCCCCTACACTGACAAACCCAATCCCCATGCCTGGATGTCTCCCCAAAATGCCCTAATTTATGTGGAAAATATCCGCCAAGCGTTTGTTACCCTCGATCCAGACAACGCCGAAACCTATAACACGAATGCAGCAGCTTATAGTGCAAAGCTCAAAGTCATTGACCAAAAACTGCGCGAAGCCATACAAAAAGTTCCCGAAAATCAACGTTACTTAGTTACCTGTGAAGGCGCTTTTTCTTATCTGGCGCGAGATTACGGGATGAATGAAATTTATATCTGGCCGATTAATTCCGAGCAACAGTTTACGCCCAAACAAGTTAAAGGGGTGATCGATCAAGTGAAAAGTAAGCAAATTCCCGCAATTTTTTGTGAAACAACGGTGAATGATAAAGGACAAAAGCAAGTGGCGGAAACCACAGGCGCAACGTTTGGTGGCAATCTTTATGTTGATTCCTTGTCTACAGCAGAGGGGCCTGTCCCCACATTTTTAGAGTTACTCGAATATGATGTGCAACTGATTACGAATGGATTGTTATAGTTGCCTTCCTTCTCTCTCTTGTGGGAGAGCAATCCTAAATCAATCCATTGAAAATTCCATAATTACCCACTGGAGAAAACGATGTCATCTTTGACTGAACCGCTCAATATAACCGTTAATAATCTGAGTGTTACTTACAGTAATGCTCGGTTGGCTATTTATAATGCCAACTGTACGGTGGAACCCGGAACGATTACCGCCTTAGTGGGGCCCAATGGAGGCGGAAAATCGACATTATTTAAATCAATTATGGGCTTTTTACCCCCAAAGCAAGGACAAATTCGGGTGGGTGGTATGCGGGTGGAAATGGCTCAAAAGCGGCAGTTAATGGCGTATGTTCCCCAGTCGGATGAGGTGGATTGGAATTTTCCGGTCAGCGTCTTTGATGTGGTGATGATGGGACGCTATGGCTATATGAATATGCTGCGAATTCCGAGCGCGAAAGATCGGCGGTTGGTGATGGAAAGTTTAGAGCGGGTGGGAATGGTAGAGTTTCGGAATCGGCAAATTGGGGAACTCTCAGGAGGACAAAAGAAACGGGCATTTTTGGCGCGATCGCTCTCTCAAGACGGTAAAGTGATTTTATTGGACGAACCCTTTACCGGGGTGGATGTGAAAACGGAGAAGCGAATCGTTGATTTGCTGATGCAGTTGCGCAATGAAGGATACACAATTCTGGTCTCTACCCACGATCTAGCCTCGATTTCCACATTCTGCGATCGCACAATTTTAATTAATCAGACGATTCTGGCATCTGGAACCACAGCAGAAACCTTTACCCAAGAGAACCTAGCGATGACGTTTGGCGGTTTACCCGTACAAAGTTTACACTCTTTGTCCCCAAATTTTGAGATCGATTCTTGACCATCCCTCTTTTGTCACTTGTCACTTTCCGAGATTCTGCCAAAGTTCAAAAGTTGTCTGTGCCCAGTGAGGTTTGTCGTATTTATTCGTGCTACACAGCAATCTTCGCGTCTCCGTGTCATACCATTGCTCTTTAATCTTGCAACTAATCGATTCCTGAGAGACAATGGGCCCCCAAGCCCCTTGTTAAAGCGCATCATCATAGAGAAATGATATCAGTCATCATGTAGCAAACATCTAAGAATTTCATATTAGCCCTCAAGTCTTTGATGAGGCGGTATACTTTTTTGCTATATCCTTAAGTGCATAATTAAGAAATAGTTAAGTTAACCTCTATTTAAGTAAAGTCAACTCTACTCTTCTAGTTGCAATATATTCTGATTAGTGAAAGGGAGTATAGGCACTAACTCCCCTGTAGCTATCAATAATTGCCTCTAGGCTCTTTTATCTATATGCGAAATAGTCTTAATAAGATCATCCATTTAGCTCACTGACTCTTGTTGGGGCTGTAGGCGTGCAAAGTATAGATAAAAAGCTATTTGACCACTCTGAATAACGAACAGGAGATGAGTATGTCATCATTCAAAAGAAAGCTGATGAAGTGGAACCTTAATATTCATAAGTACTTGGGAGTTGCACTGTGTATTTTTCTGATTTCGCTAGCAGTAACAGGCATTTTCCTCTCTTATAAAGGTGCTTATGACTGGATGCAAGCATCAACTGCTAGGGGGACAGAGGGCAGTATAGAAACGATGATGCCACTGTCTGAGGCAGTTGAGAAGGTGATGTTACTCAATTTGCCAGAATTTCAAACGCCAGATGATATTAACAGGATTGATATCCGGCTCAATAAAGGGACGTACAAGGTTCGTGCAAAAGGGCATATCCCCCTAGAGGTGCAACTTGACGCTCAAACGGGTGAGGTTCTGAGCCAAAGTTATCGATGGGCAGATTGGATTGAGCATGTCCATACAGGAGAAATTATCAACGAGTCAATGCGAAGAACATCTGGAACAATTCTGGGCATGACGACGATTATACTTTCAGTAACCGGATTGATTCTGTGGGCAATTCCAGCTCTACGCAAGACGCGAAAACGCACGCCGGCCGGATAAAATGGGATCTGAAATGGTGCTGCACTAACCTCTTTCATCTTGACACTGCCATTCGATTTGTTGATCATGGCAGCGTCAAGATGAAATCATGGCCATTTTTGGCGCTCGTGCTCGCCCAAGACGGTAAAGTGATTGTATTGGATAATCGTTTACCCGTGCAAAGTTTACGCTCCCTGTCCCCAAATTTTGAGGCTGATTCTTGACAATTCCCTATTCCCCAGCTCTATTAGATTGGCTCCTTGAACCCCTAGAATATGGATTTTTAGTCCGAGCGTTGTGGGTGAGTGCCTTTGTCGGTTTAGTTTGTGCTGTACTCTCCTGTTATATTACCCTCAAAGGCTGGTCGCTGATGGGGGATGCGGTTTCCCATGCGGTGGTTCCTGGGGTGGTTGTTGCCTATGCTCTGAATATTCCCTTTGCAGTGGGAGCATTCTTGTTTGGATTTGGCGCAACGGTGGCGATAGGGTATGTGCAATCGAAAACTCGGTTAAAAGAAGATGCGGTAATTGGCGTAGTTTTTACCGGTTTTTTTGCCTTTGGAATTGTGTTGATTACCAAAATTCCCAGTAATGTGGATTTGTTTCATATCCTGTTTGGCAATGTGTTGGGAATTTCTGACAGTGATATTATTCAAACTCTGATTGCAGGAACCATAACGTTACTGGTGATTCTGTTGCGACGTAAGGATTTATTGCTGTTCTGTTTCGATCCCAATCATGCTAAGGCGATCGGGTTGAATATCCAATTGATGTATTATACCTTGTTGTCAGTTTTGGCTCTAACCATTGTTACGGCTTTGCAAACGGCGGGTATTATTCTGGTGATTGCTATGCTCGTGACTCCAGGAGCAATAGCCTATTTACTGACCGATCGCTTCGATCGGATGATGGGACTCTCTATTACTAGTAGTGTGCTATCGTGCATCCTGGGAACCTATTTCAGTTATCATCTGGATATCTCCACAGGAGGAGCGATCGTAGTACTGTTGACCCTCTTCTTTATTCTAGCTATGGTGTTTGCTCCCAAATACGGCATTTTAGCCCAACAGTCGAGAGTTAATAAACTGGAATGATACAGTGCTCAGGGTTCTTTTGTTTAATTGATTGCTTAATTGATATGAGTTAATCAAGAGTTGAGTTAATTGCCAAGAGCATCGAGCAACCGTTGATTATCACTCTGCGAACGGATGGCAATCCGGAAATAGAGATCGCCCAGTTCAGGAAAACTCGCACAGTCTCGGATCAGGATCTGGTGTTCTTTTAATAACCGCTCTTGTAGCTTCTTAACGGACCGATCGACCTTGACTAACAAGAAATTCGCCGCTCCTGGGTAAGGATCGAATCCCGGCAGCGATCGCAACCCTTCAAAAAGATACTTGCGGGTGGGGGGTAACCAGTCCCAAGTTTGCCGTTGAAACTCATAATCTTGGATCGCCGCAATTCCGGCTACTTCCGCAAGGATATTCACCGGCCAAGGATCGCGCCAGTTTTGCCATTGTGCAATTAAGCCTGGATGGGCGATCGCATAACCCAGACGCAGGCCGGGCAAACTATAAAACTTAGTGAGCGATCGCACAATCACCAGATGAGGATAATCTTGGAGCAGGGGGATTAAACTTTGGTCTTCTGAGGGGTCTAGGAAGTCCATAAACGCCTCATCAATTACCACAAACTTAAATCGATCCAAAATCGGCAAAATCTCCTCACGCCGCCATAATTTGCCCGTCGGATTATGGGGATTATTCAGTAATAAGCCCGATCCAGGGTTAGCAGAATCACGAAGGGAAGAGGTTAACCCAGACCAATTTAGGGGATAGGGTTGAATGGGAACCCCAAACGCTTGAAGCGCTCGTTCATAGTCCCGAAATGCGGGAGTGAGTAATGTCACACCGCCACACTCTTGAAACTGACGAGCAATCCAAGTCAGTAATTCTGCCGCCCCATTCCCCGGCCAAATGAACTCTGGGGACAGTTGATGAAATCGCCCCAGATGTTCCCGTAGCTGGGAATACTGGGGATCTGGGTACAGGGTAATCCGATGTAAATGGGTTGTAATTGCGGCGATCGCCGATTGTGGAGGGCCTAACGGATTGATACTAGCGGAAAAATCCAGAAGGCGATCGGGTGAACAGCCTGCAATTGAGGCTGCCCAAACAACATTTCCTCCATGAACCGGACGTTGGAAAGACACTGACTTAATGGAATAAATCGGAAACTTACTCGTCTTTCGGAGGAGCTACTCTTTCCTTAAACAGCTTACCCGCCGAAAACGCAGGAACTTTAGTCGCCGGGATTTCCATTTTATCTCCAGTTTTAGGATTGCGTCCTTCTCGTGCTTTCCGCTCCCGCGACTCAAACGACCCAAAGCCAACCAAGGTCACTTTGTCGCCTTCAGACACCGCTTCCATAATCGCTTCCAGGGCAGCACTCAACACCGCATCCGCTTGTTTTTTGGTCACTGAAGCCTTTTCAGACACCTTATCGACCAATTCACCTTTATTCATTTTGCATCTCCTTTTCAGGTTAAACTGCTGAAACTCCCATTATTTCAGAGTTTCACTGGATTATTCTAATCTCTGTCATCCCCATATGGATCGGCTAAACCTTTAATTTCTATGGATTTCAGGATTTTCTTCACAAATCGCCCCAAAATTGTATCACAGGATACAATTTTGGGGTAATAGGGAGATAAGCGAGATTCCCTATTACCCATTACCCATTACCCAATTGCGTTAATAGACAAAAATATTAGCATTACTAAAGTTACTCACCGAGGGACGACCGGGAGCATTGAGAACTGCTAGGGGTTGATTATTGGCGATACCACCAGCCGCCGAGCCATTCGCATCAAAGAACAGGTTGCCTTGGGAATCGTAAATAAAGCGGATCTGGTTACCATTGGCAGCATTCTGATAAGCACTCGGAGGGCTAGCCGGATTAAAGGGGGAATTAGACAAGAATAACTGTCCTTGAGACAATTGTCCCGCTGTTAGACCTGCACCAAAGGTCTGAGCATTAACCAAAATCACACTACTATTGCCAAAGCCTTGAATAACATCCCCTCCTTCATTCAGGGCGGTATATACATAATAATCTTGCCCAGATACTCCGTTCAGGGTATCGGCCCCCTGTCCTCCAAAGAACAAGTCACTAGAGCTATTCCCTCGGAAGTTTTCCGATAGGGTTGTACCAGCAACCAAACTACCCGTAATGGGAGTAGGAACCGCTGGTGCAGTTAATCGGGCAACGCCTGCTCCTGTAGCATCGGGAGGAATGGTAAATCGCAGGGTAGTATTCTGAGTAACACTTAAGCTAGCTTCATCATATTTACCGGGAGCAACAATAATCGTATCTTGACCCGATACATTGCCGGTTGTAGGGAAGCTATTATTCTGACCATTGCGGAGGATTGGATCGGCACTGGCTGTGCCCACAGTGGTATAGACATTAATTGTTGCTTCTTCTGATACTCTGCCCCCGGTATTCGTAGAGCGTACTACCAAGCCAAAGGGCCCATTGCCACCCGGAGCGCTGTTGAGGGTAATATTTCCACTTGAATTGATACTAAAGTTAGTGGTAGAAGCCCCTCCAGTAACACGGGAAATTTCATAGGATTGAATCCCGGAATTGTCTGAGGATCGGATTTGCCCAATTACTGTTCCCGGTTGGGTGGCATCAATGCCACTGTCATTACTAACCGTCAGTACTTCTCCACCGACTAATTGGGGAGCGGTGGGTCGTTGGTTGCTGGGAGTGGGGGTAGGAGTGGGGGTAGGGGTTGGCGTAGGGGTTGGCGTAGGGGTTGGCGTTGGGCTTGGAGTCGGGGTGGGCAGATCAACCGTGACAAAATCAGTTTGGTTAATCAGGGCCACGTTGACGTTTCTCAAGACCATTAAATAATCACCCAGTACTTGCCCGGCTTGACCTGCACTCCCTCTCTGACGAATGATTACATCATTGGCATTGGCTCCTGTTCCTTGGGTAATAGATAGGTTAGCAAAGGTTAGTCCGCCTCCTAAGCCGATTCTATCTTCCTTGTTTCCATTTGCATCTACAAAGAAGTCGTTGACTACATCTGCACCCGAGAGCTGGAAACTACCAGAGTTGGCATCAATCGCAAAGGTATCTCGTCCTGCCCCACCCAGTAAGGTATCTGCTCCCGTACCGCCAAAGAGAAAGTCATTACCGGGTATAGTGTTATTTGAATCTCCAGCTAGGGCATCATTACCGGCATTGCCTTGTAGCGTATCATTACCGCGATCGCCGGAAAGGAAATCATTACCCTCTCCCCCTTCCATCCGATCCTCATTTTGTCCCCCAAACAGGGAATCATTACCTGGATCTCCCAGCAGGGTATCATTTTCTGTACCACCAGCCACAAAATCGGCACCATTACCACCGAGGAGACTATCTGCACCCCCATCCCCAGTTATCACATCACCATCATTATCACCAAAAATTGTATCCGTATCATTCCCGCCAGAGATGAAATCAATCCCTTGACCTCCTCGAATACTTTCTAAACCGTCTCTACCTTCAATGGTATCGTTACCTAAATCTCCCAGGAGGCTGTCATTCCCTGCACTCCCCACGAGATAATCATTATCTTGGCCGCCATAAATGAGATCGTTCCCTCCATTCCCATTAATGGCATCTATACCTGTTCCTCCAAAGAGGGCATCATTAAATGAGCCTCCTGAAATCTGATCGTTACCTGGCCCTCCCAGGATTAAATCAATACCCTCACCTCCAGAGATAAAGTCATCTCCAAAGTCCCCTGAGATCTGATCCGCCTCTGTGCGACCAAAGAGTGTATCGCTTCCTTGACCGCCAAATAGGGTATCCCTACCTGGCCCACCATCGATCAGATCGTTATCCTGATTGCCAAGGATAATATCATTAAACCCTAGTCCGTTCAGGGTATCATTGCTTTGAAAACCCGAGATAATATCCCCTTGCCCAGTTCCATTAAGTAAATCCGGCCCAGGGGTTCCATTAATCGTTGGCATAATTTAAGCCTCCTCACAACTGCAATATAGAGATATAAGACCTTCAATCCCATTAAAGCTTAACTTAGCTAACTTGAGAGTTGATTACAGGTGAAGCGATATCCGTCTGGGGAGGCTAGGGGTAAACTGAATAAGGTTTAAGAGTTAATAGAGTTCTTCTTCTTGATACGTAAGAATCGTGCAGTCTGCCTTAGCATACGCTATACAAGTGAGAACATAACCGGCTTCTATTTGCCCATCGTCTAAAAAAGACTGGTCTGATTGATCCACTACATCTTCTGGATACGTGTTCTCTGGTAATACTAACTTACCAGCGCAGGTAGAACAGGCTCCCGACCGACAGGAATAGGGCAGATCCACACCTTGATCTTCTGCTACATCTAAAATGTATTCATCTTCAGGAACTTCGATAATTTCATCAAGGTCTTCTTCTTCGTTAACCAGTCGAACGCTGTAGGTTTTTTTAGCCATTTCGCTGCTTCCTTAATCTGTTTTCAGCTTAGTTTTTTAGAGGTTTAGGGAGGATTGTTTAGGCGTAACTGTTTAGGTGGATCTTACAAACGATTAGCACCCAAATCTCCTTATCATTAAAAGGGGATTTGGGTAGCTTAGGGACTTAGTTATGCTAAGGATTTTGAGAGTTGAAGAACTAGGTCAGATCGTCTTCTTTATGAGTTTCAATGGTGCAATCTGATGTGGGTTTAGCAATACAGGTCAGAACCCAACCGGCTTCGATTTGATCGTCATCAAGGAAGGATTGATCGTCTTGATCGACTGTACCCGCAGTGATTTTACCAGCACAGGTGGAGCAAGCACCGGCACGGCACGAATAAGGCAGGTCAAGCCCTTGTTCTTCGGCAATATCTAGAATAATTTCGTCTTCAGGGCAGTCTATTACTGTTTCACCAGTGGGGGTCTTCAATGTAACTTTGTATGTAGCCATGGTGTTACTCCTCAGAGATTAGTTGAATGAGTATAAGGTTGATTAATACAAACGATAGCCAATTTCCTGGCTTAATCGTTTGTACGATCGCTTGTCTTCATTCTTGATATTACGGGATTTTGGACAAATTGCAAGCAAAATTTAATCAACAATTTGAATCAGATCGATGATTTAATTTTCTAATTGCTTATACTTCATGCCTCCAGTTCGTCCCTTCAGATTCTAGAGAAGGCTTAGGGGTACAAGCATTGAATGGCTTGTAACAATCCTTTAGCTTTATTCAGGGTTTCTTGGTATTCGTTCTGGGGAATAGAATCAGCGACTAGACCAGCTCCTGCTTGAACGGATACGGTTTTATCCTGTACAACCATGGTTCTAATGGTAATGGCACTGTTGAGCTGTCCTTCAAAGTCGTAGTATCCATATACACCGGAGTAGGGGCCGCGCCGATCTCCTTCAAGTTCGTGAATAATCTCCATGGCGCGAATTTTCGGTGCGCCACTGACGGTTCCAGCAGGAAAACAGGCTTTGAGTAAGTCCCAGGCACTGCGATTGCTCCCTAGTTCTCCCACGACGTTACTGACAATGTGCATCACATGGGAGTAGCGTTCAATCACCATCAGCTCATCGACTTTAACGGTGCCACTGGTACAGACTCGTCCTAGATCGTTGCGACCTAAATCGACCAGCATAACATGCTCGGCAATTTCTTTGGGGTCTTGCAAGAGTTCGTTGGCGAAGGCTTGGTCTTCTTCTGGAGTCGCGCCACGGGGACGGGTTCCGGCAATGGGTCGAACGGTGGCTATGGTTTTGCCATTGGGAGCTTTGTCAGCTTTGACCATCACTTCTGGAGATGAACCAATCAGTTGCCAAGAGCCAAAATTAAAGTAGGCCATGTAGGGCGAGGGATTAATTAGTCTCAGGGAGCGATAGAGGTCAAAAGGTTTACCGCTATAGGTAGTACTGAGACGCTGGGAGAGGACAACTTGAAAGATATCCCCCGCCAAGATATAGTCCTGAGCTGTTTTGACGTTGGCACAGAAGGCTTCTGGGGTAATGTTGCTGGTGTAAGACACCCTAGAGTCTGGGTTAACCCGGTTTGGGGAGGTCCATTCCAGGGAGAGGGGTTTGCGCGAGAGGGGTTTGTTGAGTTTCTTAACGAGGGATTTGATCCGATCGCACGCTTGCTTGTAGGCTTTTTTGAGTTGAGTTTCTGGATCGCGCACATCCACATAGGCGATCGCCCAAATCTTGCGCTTCACTTGATCGAAAATCAACAGATGATCGACCTGCATCCAAATGCCATCAGGCAGATCGGTCTTATCCCCTTTATGGACGGGTTTATGGACGGGAACGGTAGGCTCGATCCAATGAATCAGCTCATAGCCCCAAAATCCAAATAATCCCCCAATTCCCGGAGGCAGTTGGGGCAGTTTGACAGGATGATAGGGTTCCAAACAATTGGCTAAGTGCCCGAAAGGATCGCCTTGGAATTCTTTTTGAGTGCCATCTCGAAACGTTTGTGTGGTGCGATCGCCTCTTGCTTCTAAGATCCATAGGGGATCGCAACCTAATAAACTGTAGCGACCAATCTTTTCTCCACCTTCGATCGACTCTAGCAAAAAGTTGTAGGGATGATTGGCACAAACCTTGTACCATGCCGAAACAGGGGTTTCTAAGTCAGCGACCCATTCCTGACAAACGGGAATAAAATTACCCTGTTGGGCAAGCTGTTTAAATTCGGAAAAATCGGGGTAAATCATGGATCGGGAGGTGATGGAACAGGAGTCACCATCCAAGGGTATCCTGCTTATGCTGAAGATCAATGATATCGTGCTTTCCGCTGTTGCGGACATCAAATGCGCTGATAATGGATCAACCCTTTTTCACTAATCTTCAGATTTGGCTATTCTCCATCTAGGGTTGAGAGTTCATCCGTTAGTTCTAAGCGTCCCCGATAATAAAGATAGAACAGGCGATCGATGGCCTGTTGCTCTTCTTCACTCAGATTGGGATCTAAAATAGCCGCCATTAATCCATATCGGTCAGCTTGGGTTAATTTGCGCTTCGTATAGGCTTGAACAATTAGATCGCTTAGGCCACAGGGGAGCAGATGTAAGGAGACTTCCATAGCTTGATGTTGAGATAGCATTCTCAAGGGTCTTTAATCTTATTCTCCTGGGGATGCTCTCTTCATTCCGTGATAATTTTGGAAATGGGTTGTGATTTGAGTCACAATAAAGAGCAGCTCTGATTTCTTTCTACTGATCGAAAAATGTTGTCTTTTAAGCCGATTGGAATTTAGGCGCAAAGGGCTGCCAGCCAGAAGAGTCCGTCTACGACTAGGGTACTGAGGACTGCACCACTAAAGGCCCACCACTGGATTTGTTTGGAGCGCAGAGGAAATAAACCCATTACTAGCAAGAGAGTTAACAACGCTCCCGCCCAAAATCCCCCCCAGGGGGTATAGATTTGGGCGATCGCCTCTTGAAAGACAGGGCGTACAAATTCGGGTTCAACTTGCATCAGTTGCCGCCAGTGGGGGATCAGGTCAACTAGGTAAAAATAAATATCGGTGATCGCCGTCCCCAACAGGGAACCGAGATAGAAGAAATGACCGATTAATCCCCAAGAAGTTCTAGACTGTCTACAGCGCAGCACTAGGTCGAGTAAAACGAAGGGTAGGGCGATCGCCTCGATGGGTAAATGATAGAGGGGTTCCCACCTCAGCCACCCCCAATAGATTGAACCCGCTAGCCAACTCCAACTAAACCCTAATAAGAGATCTCCCCAAAGCTGTCCCCAGTGCCGAGTCCTCAGCATCCAACTTACACCAATCCAGCCGAGGGTCATTACAAAACTTAACTCTGGGAACAATCGTACTAAGGGGGCTTGGAAGAACACAGGTACAATCACTAACCCCCCAGATGCCAGCCAGATTTGCCAATGTTGAGGGAATGCCAGCCCTTTCAACCCTTCCTTTACAGGATTTGAGGCTGACTTGGATGTTGAGGAAGAATAGGGGGGAAAGGTTTGATGAACCACAATTAAGTTTCGTTACTTAACTTTACATTGTTTAAGATATCAGATTTTTTAATTCTGTCTATTGGATCTGATATCCCCCTGGGGGGGATAAGTCTATGATAACCGATCGCCAGAGAAATGAAACCTACAAGCCACAACCCTCTGTTTTTGGCAATAATGGGACAGTTCTCCATCAAGGATTCGTAATGCTTAAAAAAAATAGCGATCGCCCCCTCCTGTTTGGACTAATCTTCCTCTCTGCCCTATTTGTACCGACCCTCACGCAAGCACAAGACCCCTCCAACAGCGTTTCCGGGCAAATTAATGTCTTTCAAGCCTTTATTTTAGGACTGGTACAAGGAATGACAGAATTTATCCCCATTAGCAGTACTGCTCACCTGAAAGTAGTCCCTGTGGCACTCGGATGGGGCGATCCAGGCGTTGCCTTTTCTGCTATCATTCAACTGGGCAGTATCGGTGCTGTCCTCTGGTACTTTTGGGACGATCTGAGGCAACTGACCCTAGGAACCCTTCAAGCCATCCAGAAAAAAGACTATCAGTCCAATAGTGTCCGCATGGTATCCGGGATTGCGATCGGAACCCTACCCATTGTGGTGATTGGCTTAGGGGTTAAACTACTGGTCCCCAACTTTGACGAATCTCCCATTCGCAAACTCTCTGCCATTGCGATCGCCTCCATCGTCATGGCTATTCTACTCGGATTAGCCGAAAAATGGGGCAGTCGAAAACGGGACTTCGATCGCCTCGGAATGCAAGATGGAATTCTCATGGGATGTGCCCAAGCTCTCGCCATTATCCCTGGCGTTTCCCGCTCCGGATCGACCATTACCGCTGGATTATTCATGGGATTAGAACGCGCCAGTGCCGCCCGATTTTCCTTTCTCCTTGGCATTCCCGCCATCACCCTTGCCGGATTAGTTGAACTCGCTGGACTACTCGACGAAGGACTTGCCGGAGTCGGCTTATTTCCCCTGATTATCGGCTTAGTTTCCTCCGCCTTTTTCTCCTATGTCGCCATTGCCTGGCTAATCCGTTTTCTCCAAACCCGTAGCACCTGGCTCTTTATCTGGTATCGTCTGATTTTTGGCATCGTTATTTTAATCGCCATTAGCACCCAACTTATCCAGAATAGCTAAACCATGAGTACCATTCGTCCCGCTAAAATCTCCCAAGTTCTTCCCGACTCCATCGCCGCCGAAATCGGTTTTGAACCCGGTGATGCTATTGTTTCCATTAACGGCACAGCACCGCGAGACTTAATTGATTATCAGTTTTTATGTGCCGATGAAATTCTCGATCTTGAAGTTCTCGATCTTAAAGGCAAAACCCATCAAGTCGAAATTGAAAAAGACTACGATCAAGATTTAGGACTCGAATTTGAAAGCGCTTTCTTTGACAGTTTAATTCAATGTAATAATCGCTGTCCCTTCTGCTTTATCGATCAACAACCTCCCGGAAAACGTAAAAGCCTTTATCTTAAAGATGACGACTATCGCCTCAGTTTTCTCTATGGTAGTTATTTAACCTTAACCAATCTCAGCCCCAAGGAATGGAGCCGCATTCAAGCCATGCGTCTCTCCCCCCTCTACGTTTCCGTTCATGCCACCGAACCAGACATCAGAAATCGTTTATTAAAAAATTCTCGCGCTGGTCAAATTCTTCAGCAACTGGAATGGTTCCAAGAACAACGCTTACAAATTCATGCCCAAGTCGTCGTTTGTCCAGGAATTAATGATGGAGATCATTTAGAGCAAACAATTTTAGATTTAGCGAGATTTCATCAAGGAGAGATTCCTGCTGTCGCTTCAGTAGCTGTAGTTCCTGTCGGCTTAACTCGTTTTCGTCCTAGTGAAGATGAACTCATTCCCGTAACCGTGGAAAAAGCGCAAGAAGTGATTATCCAGGTGCAAAGATTACAGAAAAAATTTCAACAAGAAAAAAATGCCACCGTAGTTTGGTTAGCCGATGAATGGTTTTTAATCGCTGGAGTAGATTTACCTCCCGAATCCCATTATCAGGATTATCCTCAAATTGGCAATGGGGTGGGATCAATTCGGTTATTTATTCGCGAATTTGAAGAGAAGATACAAGAGAGAGCCGTGTCTAAAGTCTCTCCTCCTAAAATATTCTCTTGGGTAGTAGGAAACACTGTAGAGAAAGCATTTACCCCTTTAGTGAATCAATTAAATAAGATATCAGGCTTGACCATTCAGTTACAAGCCATGAATAGCGACTATTGGGGACAAGACATGACCGTAACTGGCTTATTGACGGGAGAAGATTTGCTACATAAGTTGTCTGGAAAAGATTTAGGGGATGCTATTTTATTGCCAACAGTGATGTTAAAGCATGGCGAAACTTGTTTTTTAGACGATCGAACAGTAGAAGAGGTCGAAGAAAAATTAGGTGTACCGATTTTCCTGGTCGAAAATATTGATGCGTTGCTTGATATTTGCTTTACAGAAAGTCCGGCTGTAAAACAATACGTAATATAGCGCTTCTCTCTTCTATGGAGTACAGTGTAACCGTCTCGTATCTCAATAAATAACTAAAGTCTACTCCTTGTTCCCCAGAACAAAAGGATTCAATATACCTCAGACGATCGGAAACTGCTGTATCATCACACATTGCATTACTATCATGAACACTTTCGAGAGAATAATATCTATTCTAGCTTTTCTATCCATAGGCTTTTCGCTAACAGAAGTATATCTAACCATCAACCAAATTTGGAAACGAAAGCATGAACGAGCCGTTGCTGAAAGTATATCCGTTACGGCTAACTTGGTTTCTTTAATTCCTGGAGTGATCTTTGCCCTCAACTATCTGTTGCAAGGCGAAGTGATTGGTTTAATCGACACCACATTGTTTGGTGGTTTGGCTATATTTTATATCCTGGTAGGTACGTCTTTATGGGTAGAAGGAGAGCGAAAAAAAGGGTTATGGGAATTGATTAAACAAACCCTCAATTTGGAAAGAAAAGAGGCGGGAGACTTGGCTCGATCGTTTTTCAAACCATCTGGAGCAAAAAAGGTGATTAGTATTTTAAGTCAAGTTGCAATGATTGATGAATTTCTTGATGAACGAGAAAAGCAATTTATTCAAACCTTTGCTGACAACTGGAATATTAATTACTCTTGGGATAATTTACAAAACAATAGAAGAGCAGGGGCTTCTATTAATTTGATCAAGTTACGTCAGGATGTTATGGATTACTTAGCAACCTCTCCCCCTCACAAACAAGTGTCAGAATTCAACGATATCATTAATGCTTTAGTCAATATTGATGAAGAAGTTTCCGAACAAGAACAGTTGATTATTGCGGAATTAGAAGGTTTGTTCTCTGAATATATTACCCAAGGCTCTAATGCGGCTAAATATCATGTGATCGTTGTTCCCCAAAATGAACAACAAGTTCAAGTGATTATGAATTTACCGGAACTCAATCGATATGAAGTGGCAGAAGGGACTGCTTATCATAGCGAGCCATTCTATTCTAAAGAATATGCAGATGTAATATCTGAGGGTTATCGCAGTCTAAATTTGTTTAGCATGGTTACATTAACGTTGCCAACACAAGACAATATATCCTAATTTCAAGGTTACGCTCTTAGCCACAATTTGGTCGATCTAACTAATCATGCAAAAAACTAATCTATCATTTTCAAGACAGTTGTGACAGAGTTTGACAATAGACTTCTTGGAGAAGGTGAGGGAATAGGGAATAGGGGTAAGAATGCAGGATTACTCCATTGCCATTTATTTTCTGCACAATTATGCAAGATCTATTCGGATCGCACTGACAACCGGATGGAGAAGATAACGTTGTCCATGGATTGTAGGATGTTCGTAGAGATAAGGTGTGCCTTGTCTCTGCCGATTTCTAACGATTCCAAGGGTATGATTTAGGTATGGTTGTGGGGTAAACAATTGATGTTGTCATTATTTTATATCACGCTGTTGGGCGCTGGGATGTTTTCTGGTCTAAATGCGCTTCCGGTTAACGCTTGTGAGAATAGCTTAACCGAGGTGTGTCCTGTATCAACTATGAGTGAGGAAGAATTCTTCGCGCAAACTCTTCCCGCTCAAGGTAATCAAATCATCTTTAATAGTCAAACATTACCCATTGCCTGGAAACAATGGCGAGAGAATAATCAAGTGCGGATTGGGATTAGTGATGTGGGTTTAGTGTCGGGTTTTGGTGTAGAATTGCTCAGTACCTCGAATCCTGCTCTACAACCGATTCAGTGGTATGGAATCCCTCGTCAAACTCAGTGGACGCTTCCGGCTCAAGTAACCTCGACTGCGCGATATGTGGATGTGACGGAGTGGGTGCAAGAGTTGGGATGGCGGATGGTGCCCCAAGGGAATGTGCTGAGGCTAGAAGCGCCTGCGAGTCAGCTTTTGGGGATGCGTCAGGTACAAGAAGCTTGGGGCGATCGCCTCCTGATCGCTTTCAATCAAGAAACTCCCATACAAGTCAACCATGCTCCCGGAAAGACGGTGATTACTCTTGGAGCAGTTGCTTCTCCTGCTCTCTTCGATTCCTTTGAATCCCAGGCTGGAAATGCCATTGATAGCATTAAATTTACCCTGGAATCGGGACGGACACAAATTGAAATTAACCTGAAAAGCAAACAAGTGCGTCCCCAAATTCTTACCGCGAATGCACCTTATCGGGTGGCGATCGATTTCCATTTGGATGCCTATATTCCCACAAAACAAATCCAATGGGCCCCAAGCATTCAATGGCGACAGCAAACGGTGACCATTGGATCGTCGCAGTTTCCGGTGTTTTGGCTGCAAATTGACCCGCAAAATCCCCAAATCCAACTGCGTCCCATTCGCACGAATAATCAAGCTGCATCGGGGACTTCTCCCTTAGTGACTTTAGCACGTCAATCTCAAGTGGCAGCCGCCATTAATGCGGGATTTTTTAATCGTAATAATCGCTTACCTTTGGGAGTCATTCGCGACAATGGAGAATGGATTTCCGGCCCTATTCTTAACCGGGGAGCGATCGCCTGGAACAACCGAGGACAATTCCTCATCGATCGCCTAACCCTCACCGAAACCCTTACTACTCAAAGCAACCAACAGTATCCCATTCTTTACCTCAACAGTGGCTATGTCAAACCGGGATTATCCCGCTATACCCGTGCTTGGGGGTTAACTTATACGCCACTGACCGACAATGAAACCCTTATTTCGGTAAACGGCGATCGCGTCATCTCTCAAACCCAAACCACCCAAGCTGGAACTGGCCAATTTCCCATCCCTCCCCAAGGATATCTCCTAGTCCATCGTGGCCAGGATCTTCCGCCCTCTATTCCCCCAAGAAGTCGCCTCCAACTACAAGCCACCTCATCCCCCGATCTCACCTCCAACTATCCCTTTACCCTAGGCGCTGGCCCCCTCTTGATTAAAAATGGTCGTATCGTGCTAGATGCTGAGGGAGAGAGCTTTAGCAATGCCTTTATTCGCCAGCAAGCTTCCCGGAGTGCGATCGGTTTAACCTCCAATGGACAACTGATTATCACCGCTGTCCATAACCGCTCCTACGGCAAAGGGCCAACCCTCACCGAAATGGCTCAAATTATGCAACACCTTGGTACAGTAGATGCCCTGAATTTAGATGGTGGCAGTTCCACCGGACTTTATTTAGGAGGAGAATTATTAGACCGCTCCCCCCGAAGTGCTGCCCGCATTCATAATAGCTTAGGTATCTTTCTTGAGCCTTAATTCAATTCACTTTAAATCCAATCAAGTCCTCACCCTCATTCAAGCTAACAGATGACACCGAACAGAGAAGATTGTTATGCTTGAAAAGTTAGCGAAAACAGCCGGAGAGCAACATGTTCTACCCGTCAGGGTGAGCGTCGAGATGAAAGCCGGGCAATGCAAGAGCGCTCCTCGGACTTATGCCGAGCAAGGTGGCGGAGGGGAGATACGAGAAATTGCCAATCTCTTGGCGCTATATTTGCACGTCTTTAGACCACCGAGTGTCAATTCTCCCCTTATCGATTTTGGAACTCAAGACTTCTAATCTTCTACGGAGAAAAATCAATCATGGTACAAGCCTCAGAACGCCCAACTGTTAATTCAGACAAAACTAAAGACTCCCTTCCTAAGTCGTCTCCATCCTCCAAGAGTTTGCCAGAAGTGGGAGAACGTCCTTGGGGAACCTACACGGTTTTGGAAGAGGGACAAGGTTATAAAATTAAACGCATTGAAGTTAAACCCGGTCATCGCTTGAGCCTGCAAATGCACCATCACCGCAGCGAACATTGGATTGTGGTTTCAGGTACGGCAAAAGTCGTCTGTGGCGACAAAGAAATCATGGTTTACCAATATCAATCCACCTATGTTCCCCAAGGAAACTCCCATCGCTTGGAAAATCCGGGAGTGATTCCCTTAGTGCTGATCGAAGTCCAAAATGGGGAATATCTGGGTGAAGATGATATTGTGCGCTTCCAAGATGATTATGCCCGTACGAACGGCAAAGATAGTAAAGTCTAAATGATAGATGTTTGAACTCGCTTTCCCATGATTCATTTAACCCCTGCTGCGGCCACAGAATTAAAACGGTTGCAAAGCCGATATCCCCAATCGACTCCTTGGGTGCGTTTTGAGGTGCAGACAGGGGGATGTGCAGACTTTAGCTATGAGATCCGGTTTGACTCAGAAAAACAGGAGACCGATCGAGTCTATGATTATGAGGCGATCGCCATTATCGTCGATCCAGCCCAATTAACTTATCTCGATCGCCTGAAAGTTGATTATTCTGATGATTTGATGGGTGGAGGATTTCGCTTCCATAATCCTAATGCCACCCGAACTTGTGGCTGTGGTCAATCCTTTGCCATTAACCAGCCTTAAAAGTAGAAGGGTTAAGGGACCAAAAGATTGACAAAAGGTGAGTTTAGTTGGTAAAGTTAAAAATTGTCGTCAAAGTTGAACCAGAGACGGTTTATAGCAAACCTCCATACCTTATGCCAACGATCCAACAACTCATTCGTAGTGAACGCCAGAAAATAGAACGGAAAACCAAGTCTCCAGCCCTAAAAAGCTGCCCCCAGCGCCGTGGAGTCTGCACCCGTGTCTACACTACAACGCCTAAAAAACCGAATTCAGCCCTGCGTAAAGTTGCCCGTGTGCGTTTAACCTCCGGGTTTGAAGTCACTGCTTATATTCCAGGGATTGGGCATAACCTTCAAGAACACTCCGTAGTCATGATTCGCGGTGGACGGGTGAAAGACTTGCCGGGTGTAAGGTATCACATCATTCGTGGAACCCTAGATACCGCAGGCGTAAAAGATCGGCGGCAAGGTCGTTCTAAGTATGGAGCTAAACGCCCCAAATAAAGCGTCTAGAACGGTTTAAGGAATTGAAATAAACCGTTATAGCTTCTTCATTATTTTTAGCGCTGGTCGTTGTAAATATATACTGTAAACCCAATCCATTATTGAAGTCTCAGATCTAAACTTATGTCTCGTCGAGGAGTATCTCATCACCGTTCTGTCCCTCCAGACTCGGTACACAATAGTCGCCTGGTTAGCATGACCATCAGGCGGATCATGAAGAGTGGTAAAAAATCCTTAGCCTCTCATATCCTATATGATGCTTTCAAAATTATTGAAGAGCGCACCGGTTCCGATGCTCTACCCCTCTTTGAAAAAGCCGTGAAAAATGCAACCCCTTTGGTTGAGGTAAAAGCCAGACGGGTAGGTGGAGCTACTTACCAAGTTCCCATGGAAGTCCGCTCAGATCGCGGTGTGAGCTTGGCTCTACGTTGGTTAATTCGATTCTCTAGACAGCGTTCAGGTAAATCCATGGCCATGAAATTAGCCAATGAACTCATGGATGCTGCCAACGAAACGGGAAACACCATTCGTAAGCGGGAAGAAACCCATCGCATGGCAGAAGCAAACAAGGCATTTGCTCACTATCGTTACTAAGGGATTAGGCCAACTCAGCGCCTCATCTTTAGCCCAATTCAAAAGAACTGAGCAGAATCTAGTCTAAACCTTGTTTTAGACTAGATTTCTTCAGGAAGTCTTAATCGTTTGGCTTAAAAAAAGTATACAATTCTAAAAGAGCCGAAAAAATAAACAATCAAGACTGCTTTTCAAGACCAAGGAGGTATCTGTGGCACGAAATATCCCGCTGGAGAAAATTCGCAATATTGGCATCGCTGCCCATATTGATGCGGGCAAAACAACAACAACTGAAAGAATCCTGTTTTACTCAGGCATTGTTCACAAGATTGGTGAAGTGCATGATGGAACAGCAGTGACTGACTGGATGGCCCAAGAACGGGAACGAGGGATTACCATCACAGCAGCAGCTATTAGTACCAGTTGGAAAGACCATCAAATAAATATTATCGATACTCCTGGTCACGTAGACTTCACCATTGAAGTAGAACGTTCCATGCGTGTATTGGATGGCGTAATTGCTGTATTTTGTTCGGTTGGTGGCGTTCAACCCCAATCAGAAACAGTATGGCGGCAAGCAGACCGCTATAAAGTGCCCCGGATTGTTTTTGTGAACAAAATGGATCGCACCGGAGCGAACTTTTTTAAAGTATACGAACAAATTAAAGATCGTCTTCGGGCGAATGCTGTCCCCATTCAAATTCCTATTGGCTCAGAAAGTGATCTTAGAGGTATTGTCGATTTGGTGCGGATGCGTGCCAAGATTTACACCAATGATCTAGGTACTGATATTGAAGATACGGAAATTCCCGAGGATGTTCTAGAACAAGCCAAAGAATATCGTGCCAAACTCGTTGAATCGGTAGCAGAAACGGATGATGCTCTAACCGAAAAATATTTGGAAGGAGAAGAGTTAACGGAAGCGGAAATCCACGAGGCTCTGCGTAAAGGAACCATTGACGGAACGATCGTTCCCCTGCTGTGTGGTTCTGCCTTTAAGAACAAAGGAGTACAACTGCTTCTGGATGCCGTAATTGACTATATGCCGGCTCCCATCGATGTGCAGGCGATCCAAGGAACGCTCCTAGATAAGACTACTCCTACGGAACGCAAAGCGGATGATGAGCAGCCCTTCTCTGCCCTAGCCTTCAAGATCATGTCCGATCCCTATGGTCGCTTGACCTTTACCCGAGTGTATTCAGGTGTACTGAAGAAAGGCAGCTATGTCATGAACTCGACCAAGGGTAAGAAAGAGCGAGCTTCTCGCTTGATTATTCTCAAGGCCGATGAACGGATTGAAGTCGATGAGCTGCGATCGGGTGACTTAGGAGCCATTTTGGGTCTTAAGGACACCACCACGGGAGATACGCTCTGTGATGACAGTTCCCCGGTAATTCTGGAATCTCTCTATATCCCAGAACCGGTGATCTCCGTTGCCGTAGAACCGAAAACCAAGCAAGACATGGAGAAGCTCTCTAAAGCGCTCCAAGCCTTGTCTGAAGAAGACCCCACATTCCGAGTCAGCGTTGACCCGGAAACCAACCAAACCGTCATTGCCGGGATGGGAGAGCTGCACTTAGAAATTCTTGTAGACCGTATGTTGCGGGAATTCAAAGTGGAAGCGAATGTGGGTGCGCCCCAGGTTGCCTATCGGGAAACTATCCGTAAAGCGATCAAAGCCGAAGGTAAATTTATCCGCCAAAGTGGGGGTAAAGGTCAATACGGCCATGTGGTGATCCAACTCGAACCGGGCGATCCAGGTAGCGGCTTTGAATTTGTCTCGAAAATTGTTGGTGGATCTGTACCAAAAGAGTACATCGGCCCTGCCGAGCAAGGGATGAAAGAAGCCTGCGAATCGGGAATTTTAGCTGGATATCCAGTCATCGACCTCAAAGCCACCTTGGTTGATGGTTCCTTCCACGAAGTAGACTCGTCGGAAATGGCCTTTAAGATTGCTGGCTCTATGGCAATCAAAGAAGCAGTAACTAAGGCCTCACCCGTGCTGCTTGAACCCACCATGAAGGTAGAAGTGGAAGTTCCTGAAGACTTCCTCGGAGATGTGATGGGAGACCTCAATTCCCGTCGTGGCCAGATCGAAGGGATGGGTTCTGAAGGCGGGATTAGCAAAGTCTCAGCTAAAGTTCCTCTGGCAGAAATGTTTGGTTATGCCACAGATATTCGCTCCAAAACTCAAGGACGTGGAATTTTTTCGATGGAATTTAGTCATTATGATGAAGTTCCTCGGAATGTGGCAGAAGCCATTATTGCCAAGAGCAAGGGAGAGGCATAAAATCCACTAGGGCAATTAGAGTTTAGGACAGTTTTCTGCTTAAACTCTAATTGTCTAGCATAAGAACCGCAGGGCTTGCGGGGATAGTCTGTGGAGCGAACGTAAGACCGTAAAACTCGCTAATGAGTGGAGGCCGTTGCTAAGAAGCAGAAAGCTTAAATCGTGAGATTTAGGAATCTCCGTGTATTCAGCCGGGGAGGATGTCAACTAGTCAACATTAGGCACACTTAATTAGTTATGGCACGCGAAAAATTTGAACGCAATAAACCTCACGTTAACATTGGTACGATTGGTCATGTTGACCATGGTAAAACAACCCTGACGGCTGCTATTACCATGACCTTGGGCGCTGCTGGCCAAGCCAAAGCCAAGAAATACGAAGACATTGATGCTGCTCCAGAGGAGAAAGCACGGGGAATTACCATCAATACCGCTCACGTGGAATATGAAACGGAGAACCGTCACTATGCTCACGTGGACTGTCCTGGACATGCTGACTATGTGAAAAACATGATCACTGGGGCAGCGCAAATGGATGGTGCGATTCTGGTGGTTTCTGCGGCTGATGGCCCCATGCCTCAAACCCGTGAGCATATTCTCTTAGCTCGTCAGGTGGGTGTTCCTAACTTGGTGGTGTTCTTGAATAAGAAAGACCAAGTGGATGACGATGAATTGTTAGAGCTCGTTGAGCTGGAAGTACGGGAACTGCTCAGTAGCTATGACTTTGATGGTGATAATATTCCCATTGTTGCTGGTTCTGCCCTGGAAGCAGTGGAAACGATGTCTAAAAAACCTGATGCTCAACGGGGTGAAAATGAATGGATTGATGCCATTTGGCAGTTGATGGATGAAGTGGATAGCTTTATTCCGACTCCAGAGCGGGATGTGGATAAACCCTTCTTGATGGCAGTGGAAGATGTGTTCACGATTACCGGTCGGGGAACTGTAGCAACCGGACGGATTGAGCGGGGTAAAATCAAAATCAACGAGGAAGTGGAAATCGTTGGTATCAAAGATACTCGCAAAACAACGGTAACCGGTGTGGAAATGTTTAAGAAATCTCTGGATGAAGGGATGGCTGGTGATAATGCTGGTCTTCTGCTTCGGGGGATGAAAAAAGAGGATATTGAACGGGGTATGGTTTTGGCTAAACCGGGTTCAATTACTCCTCATACTCAGTTTGAAGCTGAAGTTTATGTGTTGAAAAAAGAAGAAGGTGGCCGCCATACTCCCTTTTTCCCTAACTATCGTCCCCAGTTCTATGTACGGACAACGGACGTAACCGGCACTATTACCTCATTCACCGCAGATGATGGTAGTGATGCAGAAATGGTAATGCCCGGCGACCGGATTAAAATGAACGTGGAATTGATCAATGCGATCGCTATTGAACAAGGAATGCGTTTTGCTATCCGTGAGGGAGGCCGTACCATTGGTGCTGGTGTGGTCGCTAAGATCCTTAAATAGCCCGGACTGAGTCCTCCGTTCATCTCCATTAAACCCTTCCCTAAGTTACCAGTGAACCCAGTTGGGAAGGGTTTATCTCTCAGAATTCAACAGAACCTTGACAACTGTAAATAATCATGGCAACTCTACAACAACAAAAAATCCGCATTCGCCTGAAAGCATTCGATCGCCGTCTCCTCGATACCTCTTGCGAAAAAATTGTCGATACCGCTAACCGCACCAACGCTACAGCAGTTGGCCCCATTCCCTTACCGACTAAGCGCCGAATCTACTGTATCCTGCGATCTCCTCACGTGGATAAGGACTCACGGGAGCATTTTGAAACTCGTACCCACCGTCGAATCATTGATATTTATCAACCGTCCTCTAAAACGATTGATGCTTTGATGAAACTGGATCTACCGGCTGGTGTAGATATCGAAGTGAAACTGTAACCCCTTGAGTGATGGTTCCCTGGTTAAGCATTGATGCTGAATATGAACGGTGAGGTTTTTACAGCCTCGAACAATGCGATAGACTAAAAGATGTTTCTACTATTTTCAGGTTTTCAAGAGAGTCCCCAGAACAGGAAAATTACTATGACATCTTCTTCCTCCATCGCCGTTCGAGAATTGCCTCTGTTTCCCTTACCTGAAGTCGTCCTTTTTCCAGGGAGACCCCTACCCTTACATATCTTTGAGTTTCGGTATCGGATGATGATGAATACCGTTCTCGACACAGATAGTCGGTTTGGGGTATTAATGTGGAACCCAGTCAAAAATGAAGCCGCTGCTGTTGGTTGCTGTGCGGAAATTGTTAATCATCAACGTTTACCCGATGACCGCATGAAGATCCTTACCCTGGGACAACAACGGTTTCGGGTTTTAGAATATGTGCGAGAAAAACCCTATCGCGTAGGGTTGGTAGAATGGATAGAAGATGAACCGACAGATCGAGACTTGCGATCTTTGGGCACTCAGGTAGAACAATTACTCAAAGATGTGGTTCACCTATCTTCTAAATTGACGGGTCAGGAAATTGAGTTACCCGATAATATCCCCACCCTTCCAGTTGAATTATCTTATTGGGTCGCCAGTAATTTATATGGTGTGGCGGCTGAACAACAAGCTTTATTAGAAATGCAAAGTACAACTGAACGACTGGAGCGGGAAATGGAAATTCTCACCTCGACTCGTAATCATTTGGCTGCCCGTACGGTACTTAAGGATACGTTGAAGGAATAAGTCAAAGGACTTTGAGCTTTAACTATGATGAGCAAGGCCTATTGTCTAGTGCTACAACCCAGAAAATAGGGGTATCAAACATTCAATTCTTAGATGTTTACTATAGAGTTAATCTATCATTTACCTTGTCAACATTTTCCCTCAATGTCGTTGAACTAGGGACATATACGACCTAGATTCCTTTGACATCGGACGTTTTATCCTCTTTCAGCAAGCCTTAAATCATGAGTAATCAGGAAAGGGCAAACCAGTTTTGCCCTATTACCTAATTGCTTATTTCCTTATAATGCACCGGCTGCCGTACGGTCAAGAATGCCAGAATTGAGGTGAGAGGTAATATTGTGGCATTTGAGCATGGGTTTGCCCTGAGCGCCATAGGGATAATCAATCACCGTGACTGCACCATTCCCTTGTTTAAAGTGCCAGAAATATTGAGGATCTAAATTAAATAAATGACAAACGATCGCCTTATTAATCGCATCGTGAGCGGCAACGATCCCAGTTGTGCCTGGTTTAGCAGATTCTAGAATACTGCTCCAAGCGGCGATCGCCCGATCCCAAACCTGCTGTAAATTCTCTCCTTCCGGCATTTGCACCGTTTCCGGCGAATTTTGCCATTCGGCTAACATCCCAGGATAATCGGCTTCAATCTCACTCTCTAACATCCCCTCCCACAAGCCATGACTAATTTCTGCTAAGAGAGGATTAAGCTGTAACTCAACTCCAGGATGAGCTTCCAAAATTAGTTCTGCTGTTTCTTTGGGGCGCAATAATGGACTACTAACAGCAAAATCTAGATGCACATCTTTCAAAAACTCGCCTGCTTTGCGTCCCTGTTCTTTTCCCGTTTCATTTAAGGGAATATCCTTCACCCCTTGAAAGCGTTTATCCCGGTTCCATTGGGTTTCGCCATGACGCACCAACAACAAGCGAATTCCTTCCGGTTTATTAAATTTCGGTAAGGCAACTCCTAAATGATTGGTGAGGTTCATTGATTCTAATTGTGCCTCTTCTCCCCAACCGCCAGCAAAATTCAGGACACTAATACCACAATTCGACTGTAGTATAGATTGATAATAAGCTGGAGAAATATTCAGCGCTGTACTCAACAAACAGCGATTAATCCCATTATGAGCCACGACTAATACCGTTTGTCCCTGATGCTTGGCTAATAGATCTTGCCAAAACCGTTTAGCTTGCTCATGCATAGCTAGTACTGGATAATGCTCTTTTGGCCCTTCTGGGGTAGAAATCACCATTTTGAAGGCTTCCGGTTGTTGTTTCCAAACCTGATATTCTTGGGCGAATTGGGTTTGTACTTCTTTTCTAAGCATCCCTTGCCATAAGGGTAGATCGACCTCTAATAAGGTCTCTGGACTTTCGATAGTGAGGGATGAACCAAGATGAGCCACAATTTCTTCAGCCGTTTGTCGAGCGCGTTGCAAGGGACTCGAATAAATACCATCTAGGGGTAAGTCTTGAAGCGCAGCGGCTACTAACTTAGCATCGGCTTTACCTTGTTCCGTTAGTACGGAGTGATCAAGCCGACCTTGAATACGTTGCTGGGCATTATAAGTGCTTTGACCGTGGCGGACGAGGATAACACGGGTAGTCATGGGCTTTTACTCGATCTGTTGCGGTCTGCATTTTACCCCATAACCTGGGGGAATGGGGAGTTGGGAATAGGGAATGGGGAATAGGGGATAGTAGGGAATGGGGAAAAACTTCGTTTAGTCCTTTGCTCAATAAACCCTGTATATTCTTAGGATTATTGCCTGACTTCTGTCAGAAGTTTAATCTATTCCCTAGTTCGTATTCCTTAGCGTGAAGCGCTATAGCAATTATTGTGACACAATGGCAACGGGTGGCGATCGCCCCAGAACAACTGGATAACGATATAATCCGGCTGACTCCCCAGCAACAGCATTATTTGTATCGAGTGCTGCGTTTGCAACCGGGCGATCGCTTTATTGCCTTGATGCAACCGGAATGGTGGTTAAGTGAACTGTGCGATCTAGAAACTGCTCAACGGCTAGAAATGATTCCCATGCAAACGGAATTGGCGATCGCCATTACCTTAATCGTGGCTTTACCCAAAAACGGTTTTGAAGAGATTATCCGCTGTTGTACTGAATTAGGAGTGATGGAAATTATTCCTGTAATTAGCGATCGCACGCTCCTCAAACCCAGACCCCAAAAACTCGAACGGTGGCGACGCATTGCCACGGAATCTGCTGAACAATGCGAACGCCAACATATTCCCACCATTGCCGATCCTCTATCCTTTACCCAAGCTATACAAACGTCCCATATCCATCCCTATCTTGCCGTTACCCGTATTAGCGCTCCTCATCTGCTCACTCTTCCCCTACCCTCTCCTAGCGAAGCTATTTTAATCGCCACCGGGCCAGAAGGCGGCTGGACTCCCCAAGAAGTTGAAGGAGCCACTATAGCTGGATTTCAACCCATTTCCCTCGGTCAACGTATCCTGAGAGCAGTAACCGCCCCCGTCGTCGCCCTATCTTTACTCGCTGGACACTATGAGATTAATTAAAAATTAAAAATTTGGGTAATGGAGAACAGGAAACCCCCATCCCCCCACTTCCCCTATCTCTCCCTGCCAATCACTCTGGTACGATAAGGCCTGTAAATCGCTTCTAGTTATTTTGCCAATGTTCGGGATTATCCCGATCGCGTTTATCTCTTGTTTCTCCTAGATCGGGGATAGAAACGCATTGATCACAAAACTTAAGGAGCAAAACCTATGAATTTTACTGGGCAAAGCATCAACATTGATCTGTCAATACCAGAGGATGCCAGTTGGACGCAAGCACAGGATCTATTAGATCCTTTCTTGCAAGCCCCAGCCTCTGAGCCGGCAATACCGGTTCCTGGTTTGAGTAGCATCTCTGGTTCAATTCCCCAATGGTGGAGTTTAGTCTCGACTATTGCTATTGCTGCTGCTATTTTAGTTGGCGGATTTCTGGTCGCTTGGGCAATTTCCGGAGTTGCGGAAGGACTGCTAAAACGCACGAAAATCGACAATAAATTAGCTGCTTGGGTTTCTGGGACAAGTGATTCGGGTGCCGCCCCACCGATTGAAAAATGGGTCGGTTCAGCCATTTTCTGGCTGATTATGTTAGTGGTGTTTGTAGGGGTTCTAGATTCTCTGGATCTAGAAATCGTTTCCCAACCCCTGAATACCTTGCTCAACCAAGTTTTTGGCTTTGTGCCTCAGATTGTTAGTGCAGGTATTCTCTTAGCCCTTGCTTGGGTACTGGCAACGATTGTGAAGCTGGCAGTTCTGCGAGGATTAAACCTTCTCAATCTCGATCAACGCTTAGAATCTCAAGTGGTTGAGGAGGGAACAACTGCGCCCGTTTCCGTCAGCAGTACCTTGGCGAATGCCATGTACTGGTTTGTATTTCTGTTATTTTTACCCTCGATTCTGAGTACCTTACAGTTAGAGGGAACCCTGCAACCCGTACAAGCTCTGCTCAATCAAATTCTGCTGATTTTACCCAATATTTTGGGTGCGATTTTGATTGGCGCAGCCGGTTGGTTAGTCGCAACCATTGTCCGTCGCATTGTAACCAATTTACTCATGGTTAGTGGGGCCGATCGCATGGGCGATCGCTTTGGATTATCCGGTGGAGGCGCAACCCATGGATTATCCTGGATTGCTGGGACGATCGCTTATGTATTAATTCTGATTCCCTTTGCGATCGCTGCCCTTAACGCCCTCAAAATCGAGGCGATTTCCACACCTGCCATCAGTATGCTGGAAATGATTATGGGCTATGTGCCCTTGGCGTTTACTGCGGCTATCATCTTGGTTATTGCCTACATTGGAGGTAAATTTGTCTCTGATTTAGTTACCAATGTTTTAACTGGATTTGGGTTTGATAATCTCTTCTATTGGTTGGGGTTGCAACAAGAACCGTATGCTACTGCTCCACCACCAGAAGCAGGAGATTCGGATCTACCTCTTCCTCCCCCTCCCTCTGACTTCCGCACCCCTTCAGAAATTGTGGGTATGGTGGTTTTAATTGCAATTCTGCTATTTGCCACTGTTACCGCGACCGATGTTTTAGGACTTGAAGCATTGACGCTGATTGTGGGCGCAATCATTAAAATTGCCAGTCAAGTTTTAGCCGGTGTGGTTGTATTTGCGATCGGTTTATACTTTGCGAATCTGGCGTTTAAGGTGATTGACAGTTCGGGTAGTCGTCAAGGACATATGTTGGCTCAAGCTGCCCGCATTGCCATTATTATTTTGGTGGCGGCGATGGCGTTGAGACAGATGGGAATTGCCCCAGATATTGTGAATCTAGCCTTTGGATTATTATTTGGAGCGGTTGCTGTGGCGATCGCCATTGCTTTCGGATTAGGGGGTCGTGATATTGCTTCCTCCCAAATCCAAGAATGGTTATCCAGCTTTAAGGACGACTCTAAAAACTAAATTCCATCAGTCACCCATTACCTTTGTTCCTGATATAGTCTAGGTGATGGGTGACCTATCTCATTCAGCTTTGCATTGAGAGCGTTTCCCTTAGAGCAAAAATTTGGACAAAATTCAATTAAGGATAGATTAAAATGCCTGAGTCTCTTAAACCCACTAAATATGCCCAGAACCGGTACAATATTACTCAACCGGTTGATTTTAATGTTGCTATCAAGTACGGCGGGGCACTAATGGCGATCGCTGGAGCCGATGGTGAATTAGCAGAAGCCGAATTTCAATGGTACATTGATGAGCAAGAACTGCTCATGGAAAACTCAGAAGAATACATTGCAGAACTTCGTAAGTTCGACTGGAAAAATGTTAATGTAGAAGAGTTACTCACTGGAATTAGCTATACATTTCCACTCAACTTTCGGCGATCGATGTTGTACCAAGCTATCAAAATGAGCCGTGCTGATGGAACTTATCATGAAAAAGAAAAAGCAGCCGTTGCCAAAGCCGCAAAAATTTTAGGAATTGAACGGAGTGTAGTGGTTAGTCTAGAATCTATGGCAGAGCTAGAAGAAGCCAGCCAACGGCTACGCCTTGCCTTATTTGAAACTGATGTTTAAGTCTCGTTAATACTGGATTATCAATTTGCAGAGGCTCCTGTCACTCCGATCCAATCCCCCAAGAAAGACCTTGTAGATGTTTTTTTGGGGGATTTTTAAAGTCTTTTTCTTTCTAAGTATAACACATAACTTTAACTCTAAAATGAGTCAATACCAAGATCAAGAAACGATCGTAAACCATCTGGATTGGAATCAATTCTCGCTCGAACAACTCAAAAAAATTCAATCCCAAGTCAGTCAAGCTATTAGTTGCAAACAAAAGTCCTTAAGTTTAAACGAGAATAAGACGAGTCCAATGTACCATTACCAAGCTGGACTAGCAAAAGTCTGTCCTCGCCATCTTTGTAACTCACTCGCTGACTATCAAAGCTGTGTTTTCTTAATTAGCTTAGGTAGTAAAAACTTTATGGACACCAGGCGGCTTAAAGCTACTATTGAGTGGATTAGTGACAACTTCCGGAGCTGCACCGTCATTATTGGAGATAGCCTTTATCGACTAACTCTTGAAGTCAGACATCAATCAACGGCAGAAACTGCCTTGCAAGCAGCTCTCCAGACGGGTCAAGAATTTATAAAACAAAATCAGAGCTATTTTTATCAATACGCACAAAAGTGTGATTTTCAATTCAAACGAACTTCAGAAATTGAGAAAATATCGCAGTTTTTAGCTTATTATCAGCAAGTACAAGAACTTTATCAAAATGAGCCATCTTTTCAAGAGCTCGTCAATCGGTTTGCTTACGCCTATCTCCATCGAGGGAAAGCCATTCATATCGATCAAGAACATCAACAGAAAAGTCAAGAAATAGCTCTAGTTACCACTTACTTTCTGGAAGAATCAGCTATTTTAGCTTGTCTGGTTGAAGCGGGAGACTCAGTATTTGTCTATCCAGGAGCAATCAAAACCTTTGAAGAAATATCCGAAGGTCTCCACCCAGAAGTCCCTGAGCCTCTCCAGCGCATGATTTGGGTAAGTTTGCGCCTCAAGAAAACTTCTAAGAAAACGCGAGAGGATAGGGTGATGGAGAGACACTGAAGACACGGCGATCGCCGATTACCTTTTCATTTCGCTCCTTCATTTCGCTCCAACAAAAAGCAAGCCAGTTCAGTAGAACCGGCTTGTTTTTTGTTGAGAATTAAGGGACGCAACATCGTATCGTTCTTGAGAGCGAGACGCTAACTGGCGATGTACTCGCGCATATCCGCTTTACGCTTGCGTAACTTACCTAAAGCTTCCCGTTCAATTTGACGAACCCGCTCGCGACTGATGTTGAGCCGATCGCCAATTTTGGCTAAGGTCATGGATTGACCAGTTTCCAACCCAAACCGCAACGATAAAACCTGCTGTTGTTGGGGGGTTAAATCTGCCATCATTTGCTCTAATTCAGCTCGCAGAGACGTATTCATGGTGAAATCTTCTGGAGATGGGCCAGTATCTTCCAAAAGCTCACCCAATTCCGTATCTTGGTTGTCTCCCACGCGCAAATCCAGGGATAAAGGAAGACGAGAACGTTCTAAGTATTCCCGCACTTGTTTGGGAGTTAGATCCAACTCTTCGGCCAACTCATTAATGGTTGCCGATCGCCCCAAGGTTTGGGACAATTGCCGTTGAGCTTTCTTAATCTTATTGAGTTTTTCTGTAATATGAATCGGTAGGCGGATGGTGCGTCCTTTTTCGGCGATCGCTCGAGTAATGGCTTGACGAATCCACCAATACGCATACGTAGAGAACCGGTAGCCCTTCGTGGGGTCAAACTTTTCTACCCCCCGTTGCATCCCAATCGTTCCTTCTTGGATCAAATCCAACAAGTCTACATTGCGTTTAATATACTTCTTCGCCACTGAGACCACCAGACGCAAATTCGCTTCCACCATCTTGCGCTTGGCTCGTTCTCCTTGGGCGATGGCCTGACGCAGCGCCCCTACAGAAACACCAGCCACTTTGGCCCATTCCTCTAAACTCGGTTCCTGGTCAGTTTCCTTGGCTAAAGTATCTTTGGTTTCTTGAAGATCGGTTAAGTACTTCACTTGCTTACCCAAGGTAATTTCCTCCTCATGAGTGAGCAGAGGAACACGGCCAATTTCGCGAAGATAAGCACGAACGGGATCGGTAGGGTTTTGGGCGGTTTTCATAGGTCTGCGTCTTGGGTTGACAACAATAGGAAGGCTAGTCCTTGGACTAGGAGTAAGGAGAGGTAAAAGGCACTCTAGCAAAAGGCAATACCCGGTTTTACTGTTTCTTTGAAGTGTCCACAAATCGCGCTATTCAATGAGCTTGGCGCTCTATTTTGGACTTGACAAAATGCACACTATTTTGAACTGTTACCCTTTGCTATTGCCTATTTCCTAGCGCATAGCGCTATCTGTCTCATCTGTTCTGACAGGGATAGGAACGACTTCTGCTTCTGGGGCAGATTCCGATGGGTTTTCAATGAGCCGTTGGGCAACGATCAGACCGATAACGGATGTGGCTGTGACTAAAATGAGTTCGCTTGTCATGGTCGTTATCTACCAGAATTCTATTATGTTAAGTATTGTAACATTGTTTTAAGCTAGCGTCTACTGGTTAAGAATGAATAGAGGAATACCTCCCGGGTCTTGTCTAGTTGTGATTCCCCATAGGTTACCCAGGAACTTTATGAAGAAATGCATTGTTTACAACATTTTTGTAAATTTCTTAGGGGAGGTACTCTAGCAATAGGCAATAGCAATAGGCAATAGGGAAACCCCATTTTATTCCAAAGATTAACCCCATAGACTAGGGTCTACGGGGCGATCGCGAAGTCAGAGGAGCGTAAGGAATGATTCTATCTATAAGAAATAAGAATAGTTAAACCCCTCACGCCACCAAGCAAAACCTAAGCCTGAATATGGTCTTGCAAAGCCTTTACTTCCAGGGGCGAAGACTTCAGAGATCGAATGGCCTCAGCCGTTGCCTTAGCGCCAGCAATCGTAGTAATAATGGGCAACTTATAGGTCAGAGCCGATCGCCTCAGCAGCCGCCCATCAGCCTGGGCCTCTTCACCAGAGGGCGTATTAATAATCAATTGGATATTGTGGTTCTTAATCTCATCAAGGACATTGGGCCGTCCCTCATGGAGCTTATAAATGGGTTGCACATTCTCCAGCCCCTTCGACCTCAGCACCCGCCGAGTTCCCGCAGTCGCCATAACGCTAAAGCCCAGCTCCATCAACTCCTCGATCGCCGGAACGATCGCCTCCTTCTCGCGATCGCTCAAACTGACGAACACGCAACCCGATAACGGCAGCCGCACGCCAGCGGCTACTTCTGCTTTGGCGAACGCCGTGGCAAACGACGAGTCAATCCCCATCACCTCCCCAGTCGATCTCATCTCTGGCCCCAACAGGGTATCCGCACCGGGGAACTTCTCAAAGGGCAGCACGGCCTCTTTCACCGACACATGCTGTGGAATAATCTCTTCCGTCAGTCCCACCTCGGCTAGGGTTTTTCCTGACATTACGAGAGAAGCCAACTTAGCTAAAGGTTTACCAATGGCCTTCGACACAAAGGGTACAGTTCGCGAAGCCCTCGGATTTGCCTCCAGGATATAAACCCGTTCACTGAGCGGAGCCGAAGTGCGCTGCACGGCAAACTGAATATTCATCAAGCCAATTACATTCAGGGCCTTCGCTAAAGCCACCGTCGAAGTGCGGATTGTCGTTAACACGGATGAGGCAAGCGTAAACGGCGGAATCGCGCAGGCTGAGTCTCCAGAATGGACTCCCGCTTGTTCGATATGCTCCATGATGCCGCCAATGACCACCTCACCTGTGGCATCACAGAGGGCATCCACATCCACCTCGATCGCCCCTTCCAAGAACTTATCAATTAGAATCGGGTGGTCTGGCTCCACCTGCACGGCGGTCGTCATATACCGCTCCAGTTCGCCATCCGAATAGACAATCTCCATGGCTCTTCCCCCTAGAACATAGGAGGGACGGACGACCACCGGATAGCCAATGCGACCCGCCACGCGAATCGCCTCTTGAGTCGATCGCGCAATTCCATTGGGCGGCTGTAAGATATTTAACTCCTGGCAAATGGCTTCAAACCGCTCCCGGTCTTCGGCCGTATCAATGGAATCGGGGGATGTGCCCCAAATCTTAGTTTTGGGATGATCCTCCAAGGCGCTCTGTAAAGGAACTGCTAACTTCAGGGGCGTTTGTCCTCCAAACTGAATAATGATGCCCTCCGGCTGTTCCGCATCAATAATATTGAGGACATCCTCCAGGGTGAGAGGTTCAAAATAGAGGCGATCGCTCGTATCGTAGTCTGTTGAAACCGTTTCCGGGTTCGAGTTGACCATAATGGTCTCAAAAGAAGCATCGCGCAACGAGAAACTGGCATGACAGCAGCAATAGTCAAACTCAATCCCCTGGCCAATGCGGTTGGGACCACCACCAAGGATCATCACTTTCCGCCGTTCAGAGGGTTGAGTCTCGGTTTCCCCTAGTTCATAGGTGGAATAGTGATAGGGCGTAAAGGCTTCAAACTCCGCCGCGCAGGTATCCACTGTTTTGTATACGGGTGTAATCCCCAACTCTTGTCTGCGAGATCGCACCGTTGTCTCATTAGTAGACGTGGCGAAGGCAATTTGGCGATCGCTAAATCCCAACTGTTTAATTTCCCGCATCTCGTCGGTCTTGATACTTAACAGGGGCGTACGCTTTAGGAACTTCTCCGCGTCCAAGAGTTGGTTAAACTTGTCCAAAAACCAGGGGTCAATTCCTGTCAGCTCGTACACCTCATCCAGCGACATCTTAGCCATCAGGGCATGACGCAGGGTGAAGATGCGATCGGGATTCGGTGTCCGCAGACCCTGGCGAATTGACTCTAAACTGGGCAGCACCTCGGACTTATCACAGCCCCAACCTGCTCTTCCGGTTTCCAGGCTTCGCAGAGCCTTCTGGAACGACTCACAGAACGTGCGCCCAATAGCCATCGTTTCACCCACCGACTTCATTTGCGTCGTCAAAATCGGCTCCGTTCCGGCGAACTTCTCGAATGTGAACCGGGGAATCTTGGTGACCACATAATCAATTGTCGGTTCAAAGGAAGCTGGTGTTTTTTGGGTAATGTCGTTGGGAATCTCATCGAGGGTATAGCCGACTGCCAGTTTAGCGGCGAATTTGGCGATCGGGAACCCAGTGGCCTTAGAAGCCAAGGCCGAGGAGCGCGATACCCTGGGATTCATCTCAATCACAATCACATCCCCATCCACCGGATTGACTGCAAATTGGATATTCGAGCCACCGGTTTCCACCCCAATCTCACGAATAATGGCGATCGACGCATCCCGGAGGCGCTGATACTCCTTATCTGTCAGCGTCTGTGCTGGAGCCACTGTAATCGAATCCCCCGTATGTACTCCCATGGGGTCAATGTTTTCAATCGAACAGATAATCACCACATTATCCGCCAAATCGCGCATCACCTCTAGCTCATACTCCTTCCAGCCAATCAATGACTGTTCGATCAGAATCTGAGACATGGGCGAGCAATCTAGCCCATACTGGGCCATCGTCTCAAATTCCTCTTGGTTATAGGCAATACCGCCCCCAGTTCCCCCCAGAGTAAACGCTGGGCGGATAATCAGGGGATACACCCCAATCTCGGCTGCAATTTGTTTGGACTCATCCAGGGTATTGGCAATTCCCGACGGGCACACTTTCACCCCAATGCGCTGCATCGCTTCCTTGAACAACAACCGGTCTTCTGCCTTTTCAATTGCCTCAAGTTTGGCTCCAATCAGTTCCACCCCATAACGCTCCAGTGTGCCATTTTTGGCCAGGTTAACCGCCAAGTTGAGCGCCGTTTGCCCGCCCATCGTCGGCAATAGGGCATCTGGGCGTTCCTGGGCGATCACTTTCTCGGCAATTTCAGGCACTAGCGGTTCAATATACGTCCGCTCTGCCGTTTCTGGATCGGTCATGATGGTTGCTGGGTTGGAGTTAATCAGCACCACTTCGTATCCCTCGGAGCGTAGGGCTTTACACGCTTGTACGCCACTATAGTCAAATTCACAGGCTTGGCCAATGACAATTGGGCCAGAACCGAGGAGAAGAATTTTTTTAATATCGTTGCGACGGGGCATAGTTCTTGAGTTTTAGAGTGCGAAGAGAGATTAGACTTCTTACAGAAGTGGGCAGAAAATGAATAGTAATGCCGTCATCATATATTCTTATGACTATTGCCTATTGCTAGAGTGCCTGATTTCTGCAAGAGGTCTATATATTCAGTTGCCAGTGACCTGCTGCCCAGCCAGCCTGCTATAGAGGCAAGACGCAACAGCCAATGGCCAACAGTCATTGTACGGGTTTGGGAGAATCGTGCTGTATTTCCTTTAGCTAAATTAATGAATTTGATCTAAGCCATTGATTCAACTTCGACAACTCTGACACTGCCCACCCTACAATGATGGGCAATGATAAATGTAGGCTGGGAAGATGACATATACCTTGATTATTCCCGAACAGTTACAAGTGACTCCAGAACAGTTTGCACAACTGGCGATCGCCAATCGCGATCTGCGTCTGGAACAAACCGCTACTGGAGAATTAATTATTATGCCCCCCACTGGAGGAAATACTGGCGAACGGAATGCTGAACTGAGTGCGGACTTTATTATCTGGAATCGAACATCTCAACCGGGAAAAGTCTTTGACTCTTCCACTGCCTTTCGCTTACCCAATGGTGCAGCGCGATCGCCGGATGTTTCTTGGGTGCAGCGCGAACGATGGGACGCTCTCACCCCTGACCAACAAGATACTTTTCCTCCTCTATGTCCAGATTTTGTCTTGGAATTGCGATCGAAAACCGACTCTCTGAAAGAGTTACAAGCGAAAATGCAAGAATATCTATAGCATTTCTCTCTTCTATGAGGTACAGCTTGAAGCCTTAGAACCTAAGCCATACAAGCTATTGCCTATTCCCTATTCCCTATTCCCTAGCGCGAAGCGCTATAGATAATGGTGCTAGTCTCGGTTGGTTGATCAATATTCAAGGGCAAACGGTAAAAATTTATCGTCCAGGCCAGCAGGTAGAAAAACGGATTAAACCCGATACTTTAGATGGTGAAACACAGAAGTGTTGAATGTTGACATCAAACTTTACATTTAACTAAAGAAAAGTCCCTAGTGAACTAAATCAGGGTTTCTGGAATTAGATCGTAGCTCCAATGAATAATAGGGCAGCGCTGACTAAGTTCGACTGGCAAATCATATCAAATCCAGAAAAGAGTGCGACAATAGAAGGGGGGTGAAACCGACTAAGGTGGCGATCGCTGAGTGTTGGGGCGA
>NZ_JAGHZN010000030.1:0-113470 GCF_017746735.1 Roseofilum sp. Guam
TTTAAGAAATAAATTGTCTAAAATTTTATCAGCCTTGACAGAGGAAGAGATAGCATCGATCGCCGGATGGGAGTTTATACAGCGCGAAGCGCTGTAACTGTAAGATTAAGTAAGCAATCAACACAAAGAGAGGCAAATTCAGTTATTGGAATCGCCCAAACTTTTCTTTTTTCTCGGTGGTGATGTCCCGCTTCCACTCGTTGGTCATGGTCAAATTTCCTGATTGAACTCCGTTATTTTTGAGGGGATTAAACTTCTGTTCAACTTCAGCGTAAAGAGTAGGATGATTTCTTTTTAAGGACAGAACATAATCGGCTTTTTTCTCTTGAATACTTCGGACAATTTTGGTCTGAGTCCCCATAGCATCAATGGTGATAATCGCTCCGGTAATATCTAATAACTTCAGCAGGGCAGGGATTGCCGTGATTTCATTCGATTTGTCGTCAACGGGAATTTGTCCTAAAATTAGTTGCTGTTGACTGGCCCAAGCGGTGACTAGGTTTAAGGCTTTAATTTCTTTATCGTGATCGTAACCATTTCCCCATCAAGCTGCGCTCCCTCATAACAGCGCAAAGCGCTGTAACTGTCAAGCTAATACCCTTTCCCATGAAGCGCTTCATAGGGAAAGGGTATCACCTAGAACAATTTAAAAATGAGGGAGAGCGGTTACTTCGACTGCACTTAGTGACCGCTCTCCATTGCTGACCTTCTGCCTTTTAGCCCACGGGTAAAACTTCTGTTTCTGGAAGTGCGGCTCTCAGGGCACTTTTCCGTGCTTCAAACAACTCCAAAAGTTTTTCAATTACAATTTGCAGAACATCTGAAGGGAACAGTGCTAAAAAGTCAGAGGCTTTGAGTTCTCCTTTGAAAAAGGCTTTAGCCTGAAGGGTGAGTTCTCGAATCTGATCGAATCCCATGGATTTGACCATAAAGGTACTCAAGGGGGAATTTTTCAGGTCATAGGATGAATCTTTTAAACGTCCTTTTTCCAGGAGGGTAAGAACCTCTTTTTCTAGTCCATTTCCGGGTTGATGGGGATTGGTGACTGGGGGAAGTAATTCCTCTAAGACGACTCCAACACTGCCTTCGGTACGCATTTCGCCCATCATGGTGGAGATGGGGATGTTTTTACCAAATTGCAAGGAGAGGGCTTCCAGGAAGGCAATGGAGAGCAGCTTGGTGCCTAAATAGAGACGACCAACATCCATGTTCCGTTGCGATCGCTCAATCAAAAGCTGATACTCTGTTGATTCAGGTACATTCCGAAACTCATGGAAAATAATTTCCGGTTTCAAGAAATTCATGAAGCCTTCCATTTTCTGCAATGCTGTGCGATATTGGCTCACCGTATAGGAATTGGAATTTTTCAGGTGATGGTTGGTTTCTGGTAATAAATTCCAGGTTCCATCTAGGAAGCGAGCCGCACTTTCATAAGCAAAGCTACCGACATCACGATTTGACATTCGTACCGAACTGTACACGGTTTCGAGCATAGTTTCTTCCGTGAGTTCAGTTTGATATTTTTCGTTAACTGCCCTTAGTCTTTTGTATAATACTTCGCTACTACTTAATCCTTCTGGTGTTTTAGAGCGAAAGGGAATCGTGGCTTCAATACAAGCGATAATTTGCAGAATTAGACCCGGACTCAAGAAATCTTCATACACCTTAGCGGCAACTAAGGCGCTGAGGAATTCATTTTGTCCTGTCATGGGGGAAAGTTTTTGTCCAGCCTGGAAGTTAAACAAATCCAAGACCATTTCAAACATGCCATCTTTGGGCAATTTATCCCGGTCTAGGATCAGCAGATCCTCTCCAACTTGACTAATAAAGGGACTAATATAGTAACTTAAGTTAAAATTTACACTTTTATCAACTTGTACATAGACCACATCGTGAAATAAAGCCGCCAGGACTTCGATCGCATCGTCTTTCCCACCAACTTCAAAAATATGCTCTGGCGTATGGAAATACCGCCAAGGCCCCGTCATGGTTTGCACAATCAGGTCAGCAATATCGGAAAGCGTACTTGGCTCAACCTTTACCTCTAACTGATCGATCGCCCAAACCAGCTTTTCTAAACATTGTTTTTGGTCATTTTCAAGACTCATGGAGACCTCTGCACCTTTCGTCGATCCAATTAATAATTATCATTATGCACATAAGATAGGAGAGGTGGGAGTGAGCTAGCCAAAATTCACCGCTTCTCCCATCCGTATATTCTCCTGGATTTTTCTATTTTAGGCTTTTTTGGAGGCTAACATGCGTTCTAAGCTCATGCCCAACACTCCTAGAGTTACCAAGCCTAAACCTACCCATTGCTGCATTTTTAGGGCTTCAGCAATCAAGAATAAGCCAAACAGAGCCGTCAGAGCCGGACCACTCGCTCCCACAATAGAGGCTAAAGCAGGGCCAGCAAAGCGAATAGCAAAGTTATTGAGCAAGTAACTTCCGAGGGTGAGAAGTCCCAAAATGCTTCCCCCAATCAACAGACCCGTTTGAGTATTTGGTTCAATGACTACACCCAACTCAGGGGGTAAGGGAAACATCAGGGAAATCCCGGAAAAGACAAAAATAGCGGCAAACGACACTAGAGAAAACGGAATTGGGTGTAATTTCTTGGTTCCCATGCCCACTAGTAGCACGTAACCCGCAAAGGTGATTCCAGCGCCGATCGCCGCCGAGATACCGAGTTGGGTATTTCCTTCGACACCACCTTGAGGCAGGGCCATGATGCCCCCAGCGAGGATAACGGCCATGGCAATAATTCGAGCCAGGTTGGGGCGATCGCCAAATAGGGCCCAAGAAGCAAACACGGTTACAATCGGATAGATAAAGAAAATCGTAATCGCAATCCCTGTGGGAATATTACCAATGGCGATATAAATACAGACTTGGGACAAAAACAGGAAGAATCCACTGCCAACCACCTTGAGCATGTGGTCATAATCATTGGACTCGATGAAGCGCTTCAGGTCTGACCAAACGGAAGGATAGAGAAATGTAGCCAAGATCGGAAAGACCAACATCACCACGATCATCCGCAAAAACAGAATCAGCAAAGAATTGCCTAACCCCGGAGTAATCAACCCATCGACAGGAAACATATCTAATACCAGTCGGGGTTCAGGGGAGAGTTTTAATAAGATTTTCAGGGTGACGTTGAATAAAGAAAGGACGCAAGCGGATAAGAAGGCTAAGAGTAAACCCGTCACCACTTGACCTTCTTTGGGCTTCGGCTTGGGTGTTGGAGGTGGGGTTGGGGGCTGATTAACCGGTTTTTCCCGAGTAGCAGAAGGGGGTATCGGCTCTACTGTGAGTTGTGGTTTTTCAATTTGCGATCGCAAGCGATGGGCCAAACCCTCTAGAGTTCTGATTTCCTCCAGAAGTCTAGCCCCTTTGTCACCGAGGGGCTGGCCATCTTGATTCAATTGATGGGCCAGCTCCTCTTGTAGCCGTTCCAGGTCTTGATTAACTTTCCTTAAAGTCTCTTCGGCGCTTCTTGCCTTAGAGTTGTCTAAGTCCGTATTGTCCATTGATGTTCACTTGAAAGACGACGGGTAGGGGGCGAAAGCCCTTTCCAGAAGTAATAAGGCCTTTGTTGCTTTAAGCATAGCGATCCAAGGGAGAGAACGGAGGATTTTTGCTAGGAATTTAACAATCTTAATGAAGAACCAGCAAGGAGGATAGCCGTCACTGCACCCAGGAGCTTTTAACCCACAGAGCGAGTTGATCTGTGCCGTGTTTATGCCCAAAACAGGCGAACTATTGCCAAGATAGTAGCACTTATACTAGCAGTCAGGGGAAGGGTGATTGCCCAAACTAGGCCAATTTCTTTGAGGGTCTTGAATTTGAGGGGGGAAGAAGGCGATCGCTGTATTATACCAATGCCAACGACAGCACCCACGAGAGCATGGGAGGTGGAGACGGGAAACCCAAACCGGGAGGCGAGTAAAATGGTGGTAGCCGTAGCCACTTCGGCGCAAAACCCACCACTGGGTTTGAGGGGGGTAATGTTTTCGCCGACGGTAGAAATTACGTTTTTACCCCAAATGGCTAATCCGAAAACAATGCCGATCGCTCCAACGATTAAACTCCAAAGGGGGACTTGAAAGTTTCCCGCTATCAGCATATTCCCCTGTCTAATTTGGCTAATCACGGCTAAGGGGGCGATCGCATTGCCCACATCGTTGGAGCCATGGGCAAAGGCGACAAAACAGGCGCTAATGACTTGAAATTGGGCAAAGAGTCCTTCTAGGGGTTTTTCTGAGCTAAACTGATGCCAACTGAGGGCTGTCAGACCGAGAGTGCCCAAGGCGGCTGTACCAATCATGGCAGTATGATTGGGAAGATGGGGAATGGAACAATTGGCAAATAGGGTGGGCAAGACAATTGCCCCAAAGATACTGAATAAACCCGTACAGATCCAGGGAATCCATTCTTGCAGCCTGAGCTGGGATTGAGGATGGTCTAAAATCCAGGCTTTGAGGCGATGATAAAAGACCATGGCCAGGCTACCACTGACCACTGGGGTAATGACCCAAACGAGGGAAATGCGCCCCAGGGTAGACCAATCCATGGCTTCTGGGCCGATCGCCACCCCGCTAAACCCGGCGATCGCTCCGACAATGGCATGGGAAGAAGCCACAGGTAATCCAAAGCTCGTAGCGATTTGTAACCACAGTCCGCAGGTGAGCAGTACAGAAACCATCCCCAGAAAAAGAAGTTGCAGATCGGGGGCAAATTCTTCTAGATGAATCAAGTCGGTGGCTAAGGTTTCGGAGACTCGAGAGCCAAACCAAACCGCTCCGGTAAATTCTAAGATGCCTGCAATCAAGACCGCTTGGGTGAGGGTAATGGCCTTCGATCCGACAGATGTTCCCATGGAATTGGCCACATCATTCGCGCCCAAATTGCAGGCGACGTAGAAGGCCAGTAGAACAGGTAAGAGTAAATCCATCCAGTAATACCTAATTTAAGCTTGATGGGAGAGAGAGTCACAATTATGATTCAAAAACGGATTTTAGGGTTAGATCCAGGATTAGCCCGTTTGGGGTTTGGTATTCTGGACTGCGAGCAATGCGAGGATACCCAAGAGGAGCGCTTGAATCCCTTGGATTTTGGAGTAATTACCACTCCGAGTTCCCAAGCTGTGGGAGATCGCCTCTGTACCCTTTATGATGACCTGCAAGCGATTGTCACCCAGTGGAAACCGGATCTAGCGGCGATCGAAAAATTGTTTTTCTATCGTATGGGTAATACGATTCTGGTGGCTCAAGCGCGAGGGGTGCTGCTCCTGGTTTTAGCTCAACACCAGATCCCTATGGTTGAATATACGCCTGCCCAAGTCAAGCAAACTCTGACCGGATATGGCAAGGCTGATAAGGAGGAAGTCCAAGAATCGGTGATGCTAGAGTTAGCTCTAGAAGAGATGCCCAAACCAGATGATGCGGCTGATGCGTTGGCGATCGCTTTAACGGCCTGGTTTTGCCAATTTGATTAACCCTTAACAAGTAACCCTTATGATCGCTCTTGAAAAACTGACCACGACCCAAGCTTATCAATTTTGTGGCAATGTAGATTTATATAATTCCTGTGCAACGGAAGAGTTAGCAACCCAGGCGGCTGGCGATCGGCAATTTCACCTCATTGGATCTCCCCAAAATAATGCCGTTCCCATCCTCTTATCTGAAGACGATTATCCCTGCTGGTTATCCTTAAACGACTTAGACAAAATCGACTTTGCCTTAGCACCCTATCAACCACGTCCTGTCTCCCGTGCTGAAATAGAAAAAAGGATCGATCGCATCATTGCCTACACCCAATACGCCATGGATCAACCCAATCACTATCTGTGGGGAGGAACAGTTCCCCCTAATTATGATTGTTCTGGATTAATGCAAACTGCTTTCGCCTCGGTCGGGATCTGGATACCCAGAGATGCCTATCAACAACATAATTTTACCCAATCCATTGCTATTGAAGAAGCCGAACCTGGAGATCTACTATTTTTCTCTTCTAAACAACGAGTTACCCATGTCGCTTTATATTTAGGCGATCAGAAATATATTCATAGCTCTGGAAAAGATAACGGTCGCAATGGCATTGGTATAGACACTTTATCCCCTGAAGGAGATTCCTTCAGTCGATATTACCATCAACTTTACTGCGGTGTGGGTCGAGTCACTACAGGCTATATCAGTACCGGCAATCCCAACGCTCAATTTGAATGTCCTATCACCGATCCATGAATTCATGAAAATCGTTCATTTTATTGGTATAGCAGTCTGTGTTGCGTACTGGGTTATAGCGGTTCAACCTTTGGCGATCGCTCAATTTTCTTTCATAGGACAACCGCCTATTTCTAGCCCACCCTATAATACACCTTGGTGGGATCTCAACAAAGCGCAACCCTGTGGGCAAGATTGGTGCAGTGAAGTACATCTTTATAGCCATAGAATCTTAGAACCAGAATTAAAGCTTGCGGTTCCCTCAAATTTTCAATCAGAAAATCCAGAGCAGGCCATTATAGAAGTTGAACAAAGAGCAAAATTAGTTCAATCTTTACTGAATACAGGAATCAACAAAACTCTAAACAATCACCAATTTCCCCACAACTCTGAGCCTAAAAGCTGGAATTTTTGGTCTTTCTGGAATCACGATAAACCCCAACATCCCCTGACTCTACGATTAGCTATTGGAAAGATAAAAAATCAAACGGTTATCTATGCACCTCCTCAGCCTGAATTAGGACTTCTAATCTCCGGTACCATCGTCACAGTTACTGAAATAGATTCCAGAGCCAATTTTACCTCTATTGAAGAATTAGCTAAAACCTGGCAGACTAATTTAGAACTGGCTTTTAGTGAAATTTTATGGGGCAGAGAATTTGATGCTCGATATCTTTGGATTCGATTAAAAATGAGCATCCTAACTCTTCTATTGACCCTTATTATTTTCATGATTCTTCATGTGGCAAGAGAGAAGGTAACGGTCTGGAGAAGAGAGTTCAAAAAAAAGACCCAAACCCTAGTTAAATTACTCGAGAGTGACTCCCAGGAAAATTCTGGAGAAAGTATAGACTCCAAAAATATAGATAAGTTTCTAGAACTCTCTGACTGGAAGTTGATCGCAAGATTAGATTCAGTAAAAGATAATAATGAAGATATTTTTTCTCAAATCTTTTTCATTCATCAAATCAATAATTCGATTGAATTATTGAGAAGGATATTGTTGATTTTACAGCCCTCAGCTTTGTTTTTTTGTCTGGCTGTGATTTTCGGATTATTTAGAACGACTCGATTTTTAACCATTACCTTTAGTGTTCAAGCAGTTTTACTGCCCGCGATTTGGATGCTTATTACTCTAATTGATAAAATATTCGACTTTATCATCGATCATGCATTAAATGAATGGGCTAAAGAAATGCAAGAAGTTGATACTTTATCGAATCGTTATACATTACGTGTAACCACTTATTCCCCAGCTATAAAAGGGGGGAAACATGCTTTATTTCTTGCCTTGGGAATTTATATCACGATTAATCTGTTAGGGGTCAGTATTAAAATTTTAGCTAGCATGGGGGTGTTAACCGTTGTCCTAGCATTTATTTCGCGAAATTTATTGGAAGATATGCTTAATGGGATTCTAATTCTCTGGACCGATCGCTATGCTAGGGGGGATTTTGTTGAGATTAACAACTTTTCAGGTACAGTCGAAATTATTAATCTTTACGTTACCCATCTCAGAAATTTAGATGGTCAACTGATTATTATCCCCAATGGTCAAGTTTCCACTGTGATTAACAGTACTAAAGATTGGTCAAGAAGTAATTTAACGATCAAAATTGCTTTAGGGGCAGATTTAAAAAAAGCTATGGAAACCATTAAGCAGGTATCGAATGAACTTCAAAAAGATGAAGAATGGAAAGATAAAATTTTAGAGCCTGTCAATATTTTAGGAGTGGATGATATTTCCCATGAAGGAAGCATTATTCGGTTTCTGATTAAAACTGTACCGGGGGAACAATGGGCGGTTTCTCGGACGTTTCGTTTACGGATTAAGAAGGCTTTGGATGAAGCGGGTATTTCTCTAGGAATTCCTCAGCAAATTTGGTACACTTATCGATCGGATGAGAAACTGCACCTGCCTATTTCAATTGATCCGGATGATTCCTGATTTTTAAAACTGATAGCATTGGTCATTAATACAGAGTTGAATCAGAACTGATCGCCCTCGCTCGTCAACTTTAATTTCTACAACAAAGGGTTGACTTTCTTGTTGTTGCGCTAAGTTGATTTCCTCATTAATTTTCTGCCGTTGATCTTCTGGCATATAATAGGTTTCTAATCCATAAACCAATTGTCCTTGATTTACTCGTCCCCGTAAGGCAATTTGATTAGAGGGTAAGTTTTGTGGTAAACGAGGACTAACAGCGATCGCACTCCAAGGTTGTGGGAGTTCTCCCTGTTGCTGCTCTTGCGGTTGTTCCAAAATTAGATAAAACTCTCGACTGAACTGGTTTGGCGTACTCGATAATTCATCCCATCCGGGAAGATTCTGCAAGGTTTCCCAGCGAGAAATATCATAACTTAAGGTTTGGGAATAGCCCCGTAACCAATCGTAGGGGTCAACCGGTTGGGTTTGTAAAATCACGGTTTGGCCTGTGATTCTAGTATAGAATGCTTGACCCGGAATGGCTACGACTAAGCCTACCTGAATAGCCAAGGGCACAATTAAGCGCCACCACGGAATCTGAGAGCGTTTTAGGGAAGTTGGTAGAGGTTGAGAAAGGACAGACGGGGGAATAGAATTAGACATAAACCGATCGATTATGCAATGTTCTTAAATGTTCTTAAGTGATGTTTCAAATTTGCTCATCCACTCCAACATCCTGAGCTGCTCTTAAAGCGATCCAGGTTTAGCAAAACTGATTTCAGAGACTTGTCCATCTGATGTTAAGACGAGTGTAATTAAATTACGAGGGCCTTCTCCTGGGGCAGCATAACTTTCAATTGGCCCGTCATAGTTGTAGAGTTTCCGATTGCGATCGCTTAAATCAATGGTATTTTCAGTATCGAGAATCCTAGCATACTCTAGAGCTTGTGCCCGGGAAACGGGTCTACGGGGAAACATAACGGCTCGATTCCCCCCCTCTAAATAAGCACGAGCCAGAATCACCACATCTTGAAATGCATATTGTGATTGAGTTTGATACAACTCAGAGTAAGCTTGATACAACTCAGAGGGTGAAAATAAGTCTGGGCAAGTGCCTATCGCACCACAGAATCGTTTATCCTGTTGAATTTCTGCAAACAAAGCACCATCTAAAGAGCGATTTTGATACTCTGTATTAACACCATAAGCATCGGGATTCATACCAGCAAAATAGGGATCGGGATTCGGACCACTCGCTACTGTGGCAATGACAGCCAACACTGGACCATTATCTAAAGCCCGATCTTCATAGACAAACTCAAACCGGCAGGGGGCCAAACCTGTACCCGCACAATCAACAACTTCCTCATACCCTAAGTCATACATTGTTTTTAACAACCCCCCAGGATTGTAGTGGCGCACGGGGCCGGTCGTTTCTATAGTATGGGGAATCCATCCCTGTGCCATTAATCGCCTCCGTACTTCTCCATAGCGCAGACCCGTTTCAGCCTTCCATTGCTCATTTAATGCGGGGATACTTGCTGGGCCTAGTGCGTGAGTAGCAGAGGTTCGTGAGGGAGCCAAGTCTGTAGGGTTGGCTTTTCCCCCATTCGAGGACTCGATTTCAGGAACTGAAGAAGAGCGAGTCGAGTTTTCAGTCACCTCAGAGGAAACAGAGGTGCAGCCTAGAAGACCTAAGCTGGTCGTCAAGAGTAGGGTTGCCAGGCGAGCAGAGCATTTCCAAGCCAATGTTTGAGTTTTGATCATTTTTAGAAGTTAGGAAATAGAGAGTAGTGAATAGGGCATAGAGAATATTTCTTTTCCTGCCCACCCGACTCCGGTAAGATCGACTATTCTTAATTTTTTTTTTCAAACCAGAATCCGGCTGCCATTACACCTAAGCCGCAGAGAATGAAGACAATAGATTTCAATAATAATCCTGTCTCATATTCTAACATGCGGCTAATAATTTGACCGGTTAATAATATTAATCCACTCCAAAATCTTAAGCGAGTTCCTTGTTTTAATCCGACACGAATCAAGTTAACTGCTAAGAGAAAGATCTCGATATTGATGATTAAGGGGGCGAAAATGGGTAATGGATAGATTAGACTGTGCCAGAGGAACAGAGCGCTAGTTATGGTTAAAAGATTGATGACTAGAAAGCTAGAACTATCGAAACGCCAGCGATCCGGCGATCGCCGAGATTTAGCCAGTTGAAACCACTGCCATACCGTTAACCCCACTAAGGCAAAAATATCGAGACTTAATTCCCATCCGCCTAGGGTATCGTCAATATTACCCCAGCCGCCCCAGCCATTCCACCATCCATGGAAGGACAAGAGGTATAACTGTAGAGCAATCAGCAATAGAGCTAATCTACGAGCAAGGGGCTGAAACAGTTGGTGATCGAAGTTGCCAAAGGCGATCGTGCGATCGTTGTAACTCCACAAAAATGCGGGGGGTAATGTTAACCCTAATGTTAGTTTAACTACGGCGGGAACAGTCCACACGCCGATCGCCGCAAGCTGTATCCATACGGTAGGGATAAACGCGATCATCATTAAGGTGAAAATGACCCGTGAATTCCACCAACGAGCTAAAATAATTCCAACTACTCCCGTAATGAAGGGTGCATGTTGCAAAATTCCGGCAATCCCTGGTAATCTCCCAATAGAAAACCAATCATCTAGACTCGATCCATAGGCAAGAGCCAGTAACACAAGAGAAACAAAGCCTAAGAGAGGCATTCGCAAGCTAATGGCTAAACCGGTTACCCCCAATCCCCAAATCAGATAGAGCTGATAAATGGGGCCATCTAAGTGAAACATTTGGGACATTAATCCCAAGTTCGCACCTAGGAGAAGAGTACCCAAGAGCAATAACCCTTGGCCAAATCGATGTTGCCATCGATCGGAGGCAAATCGCCATAAGTAAAATCCAATACTATAAGTTAGGATTAAACTTGATAGTAATATGCCTATTTTGAGCGATCGCGGCCATCCTTGCCAATTGGCTGCCACAAATGTGATCGCTCCCAATCCCAATAATACTGCCCCTAATCCCACCAATACGGCAATAAATCGGTTACTGGCGGCCACTTCCAGGCGATCGAACTGATAGCGATCGGATAATTGAGTATAAATTTCATCAGAAATTAACCCTTCAGATTTCCAAATTTCAGCCTCTTGGCGCAATTGGCGACGAAATTTCTCGGCCATAAAATTACTTAGATCTTCTCAGTTAAGTGAATTCACTGGAGTTGCTCGCGACCGTTACGAACCACCCGCAACATCTCTCCTAGACGACTTTCCAGATCCTGCAATACCTGATCTGCGTAATCATCAGCTCCTTTTTGAATCATCTCACACTCTTCCAGAAGTTTCTGACGCTGGAGTTCTAAATCTTGCGTGGACTGTTTTTCTAACTCCTGTAATTCCAAAACTAAATTTTCCTTCGTCTTTTGGCACTCCTGTAGCGTTTGTTGCCAAATGGCTTGAGCTTCCTGTTCCGCTTGCTGGACTAAGCTCATTTCGTCTAGAATCTCACTGGCCTGTTGTTCTGCGGCACTAATGAGATCCTGAGAATACCGTTTCGCTTTGAGCATAATTTCATCCCGATTACTCACCAAGGTCACAGATTGCTCAAAGACTTTGGGTAAATGAAACTGAATTAACTCAATTTGATCTAATAACTGGTCTTCATCCACAAATGTATAGCGCGTCCAAGGAATGCGAGTACTCATCAAAATCATTTCCTTGAGGCGCTCTAATTCCTCTTGAATATCAACTTCTGGTTTAGTATTGAGTCCACTGGTTCCATTGGCAGAGGATTCGGCCTGGGGTGGTTCGTGGGGTTCACGTTCTGAGTTTATGGGGGAGGGGTCTTGTTGTAGCATTGATAGATATCGAGGGCAACGTGATGGGGAACTAGGTGATTGATGGAAGCACCAAATTTAGCGATTTCTTTAACCAGACTACTACTCAGAAAGCCATATTCTGTAGACGTTGCCAGAAACACCGTTTCGATTTCCTCTAGGAGGGTTTTATTGGTGTGGGCCATTTGGAGTTCTTTTTCAAAGTCTGATACCACTCTCAGACCCCTCAGCAACACTTGGGCCTGCTGCGTTTTAGCATAGTTTACGGTCAGACCATCAAAACTGTCAACTTTGATATTGGTTAAATGTTCGGTGGCTTTTTGGATCTGACTAATCCGCTTGGTGACTGAAAAGAGGGGATTTTTGTTGGGGTTAACCATGACAACCACAATCACCTCGTGGAATAGATTACAACCCCGTTCAATGATATCGAGATGTCCTAGGGTGATTGGGTCAAAGCTTCCTGGGTAAATGGCAGTTAGGGGTGAACCCATAAATTGGCCCATTAGATGAAGTACATGAGGATTATATAATTAAAAATTAATAATTGTTGATTATTAATTTTTAATTTTTAAGCATTACCCATTCCCCAATCGAATTTCAGTACACAGAGAGGCAAAAACGGTTTCACCCGAGACTTGGGTAAGACTGGTTCGGAGGCGAAAGTTGGGGGAAGCAAACCAGATGCGGTCTTCGGAAACTTGCCCTTGGGATTCTATTCTTAAGGTTAAAATTTCGTCTTCATCTAGGCTAAAAGAACCCGGAGGAGAACCTTCAAGGGAGGAGAAAAATTTGCCCCTCTGGGGGTTTTGAACATCACTATCGCCCACCCAAACCAATAGACGCTCTCCCTTGTAGGATTGGGCAGAGGGATCAATGGTGGCTTCCCAGGTTACAAGAGTGCCTCCTAAGACATTGTTTAGACCCTGGCGATCGCTAAGTGCCTTTACTTTGGGGTCATCGCTGGCTAGAAAATCGACATAGAGGGTAGATTTGCCGGTCTGGGTTTGACTGGATTCGACGGGATGGGCAGTGCGCTGGGAAAACCATTTCCCCGCAGTCTGTTGTAAAAATTCCGTAATATTCATTAAAACTCTCGTACTATCTCCACAAGTTGAGCATCAGTATTGGAAAAAAAGCCAAAATTCTATTTTAGAGCTACAGGAGACGATTCAAGCGATCGCATCTTATGAGATGATAGGTAAGGCAATCCGGAACATTATAGCCGGTTGTCTGGATTGGTGAAGTTAACCGGCTTGTCCCCAACTCTTAGCCCAAAGAAGCAACGAAACGAGCTAACAGGCTTCCCTATCCTCAATTTTTGCACTCATCTCCAGCCCTTGGAATAAAAACCCTTAAAGCATGACCGAATCAACTGAGATATCTCCCAAATCAACTGAGATACCCTATCTATTACGCGCTACCCGTGGCGAAGTTCTCTCACGCCCCCCCGTTTGGATGATGCGGCAGGCAGGACGTTATATGAAAGTATACCGCGACCTGCGAGATAAGTATCCGAGCTTTCGGGAACGCTCCGAAAATCCCGAATTATCCCTAGAAATTTCTCTGCAACCCTATCGGGCCTTTCAACCGGATGGGGTGATTCTGTTTTCCGATATTCTCACGCCCCTACCGGGAATGGGGATTCCCTTTGATATTGTCGAGAGTAAAGGGCCAGTCATTGACCCCCCGATTCGCTCTCTACAACAGATAGAAGCAGTAACTCCATTAAACCCAGAAGAATCATTGCCCTTTGTCGGTCAAGTATTGCGAGAGCTACGGACAGAAGTTGGGAATAAGGCGGCTGTGTTGGGTTTTGTGGGTTCTCCTTGGACGTTAGCCGCTTATATGATTGAAGGCAAAACTTCAAAAACCTATAGCAACATTAAGCAAATGGCTTTTAGTGAGCCAGAGATGTTACACCAACTGTTGGGTAAGGTGGCTGATTCGATCGCGACTTATGTCAAATACCAAATTAAAAATGGTGCTCAAGTCGTACAATTATTTGACTCTTGGGCGGGTAACCTCAGTCCCATTGACTATGAAGCTTTAGCTCTACCCTATCAACAACGGGTGGTTGAGCAAGTGAAGGCTGAATATCCCGACACGCCCCTGATTCTATATATTAGTGGTAGTGCTGGTGTTTTTGATTTGATGCCTAAATCGGGAGTCGATATCATTAGTGTAGACTGGACTGTAGATATGAAGGATGCTCGGTCTCGCTTACCAGAAACCATGGGGGTACAAGGCAATGTCGATCCAGGTGCGCTCTTTGGCTCTAAAGACTTTATCCGCGATCGCATGTTAGACACCGTTCGCAAAGCGGGCAACAAGCGTCATATCCTCAACCTCGGTCATGGGATTTTACCAGGAACCCCTGAAGAAAATGCCCAATTTTTCTTTGAAACAGCGAAACAACTGGATCTGGCTACCTGTTAACTGATTATGACTCTAACCCCATCAACCCCGAAAAAAAAACGGATTTTCATAACCGGTGCCAGTGGTTGCATCGGCCACTATATTGCTGAGTCATTAATTCAAAAGACCGGTCATGATTTGTTTTTGCTGGTGAGAAAACCAGAAAAATTACAATTCGACTATCAAGCGCGATCGGGAATTACCATATTAGAAGGCGATTTGCGCGAGATTAGCCAATATAACGATCTGTTAAGTACGGTCGATGGGGCAATTTTAGCCGCTACTGCTTGGGGTGGCCCTAGGGAAGTTTTTGATATTAATGTGGTTAAAACCATTCAATTGATCAAAGCCTTAGATCCGAATGTTTGTAACCAAGTTATCTACTTTTCTACGGCTAGCATTTTGGGTCAAGATAATCAGCTTTTACCCCAAGCAGGACAGTTGGGAACTGATTATATTCGCTCTAAGTACGACTGTTATCAGCAACTGAGTAAACTAACGAGCGCTCCTCCCATTTCCATTGTCTTTCCCACCTTAGTATTTGGAGGAGATGAGAATAAACCCTATTCCCATCTCTCCTCTGGATTATCAGAAATTCCCAAATGGATTAACTTGGCTCGTTTTTTTAGCGCCGATGGTAGTTTCCATTTTCTTCATGCTTATGATATTGCCCAAGTCATTACCCATTTGGTCGATCATACGCTTCCCCCCGATCCCAATGAAAGTTTTGCCTTTGCCCATCATTTAGTTTTAGGAAATCCCGTCCTTAGCGTCGATGAAGGGATTGCCCAAATTTGCCAGTTTTTACAGAAAAAAATCTATTTTCGGATTCCCCTATCTGTCGCTTTAGCCGATACCCTCATTGGTATTTTACGACTAATTGGGGTAAAAATTGAAATGGGAGCTTGGGATCAGTTTTGTATGCGCTATCGCCATTTTCGCTATCAAAATCCAGTGAGTCCAGAGACTCTAGGTTTAACGACTTATTGTCCAACCCTAAGCGATTTACTTAAAATTAGCAGTATTCGGTCAGTCACTCAGACTGAGTGATTTTTCTGGATGGGGAGGACACGGTGACGCGGAAATGGCCCATTGTCTATTCCCTATTCCCTATTCCCTATTCCCTACTTGCCCATGACTAGCCCATCGACACCTCAAAGCGATCCCACCTGGCTGAGTATTATCAAACTCTTGCGCTGGAATAAACCTGCCGGTCGATTTATTCTGATGGTTCCAGCGTTATGGGCGGTATTTCTGGCAGCACGGGGAACTCCGCCCCTTCCCCTAGTGGGGGTCATCATTTTTGGTACATTCGTGACTAGTGCTGCGGGTTGTGTGATTAATGACCTATGGGATCGCAATATTGATCCAGAAGTAGAACGGACTCGTAGCCGTCCCCTCGCTTCTCGCGCCCTCTCGATTCAGGTTGGAGTAGCGATCGCCATTTTAGCTCTGTTGTGCGCTGCTGTCTTAGCCCTCTATCTCAACCGGTTTAGCTTTCTTCTGTGCGTCGCTGCTGTTCCCGTCATTGTCTTTTATCCCACCGCGAAACGCGTATTTCCGGTTCCCCAACTTGTCCTCTCCATTGCCTGGGGATTTGCCGTACTGATTAGCTGGAGCGCCGTTACTGCTAACCTCGAACCTGCCACTTGGGTACTCTGGAGCGCGGTGATCCTCTGGACTCTAGCATTTGATACAGTCTACGCCCTCCCCGATCGCCAAGATGACGAACGGATCGGTGTCAACTCCAGTGCCCTGTTTTTCGGCGATAAAACTCCCATCGCTGTAGGCATTTTTTTTGCCGGAACTGCTGTTTTATTAGCCTTAGAGAGCCAATTCATGGCATTAAACTGGACATTTTGGTTGGGGTGGAGCCTCGCCATTATCTTCTGGGCGAAACAGGTTTACGATCTCCTGCAACCGGAAGTTTCCCCCACCCTCTACGGTCAAATTTTTGGTCAAAACGTGATCATCGGCTTTGTCCTCTTAGCTGCGATGATTTCCGGCACACTCTTGGCTTAATCAAAGGGCTTACTTCTGACTAGCGGATCTCTGGAGTCCAAACCGGTTGCTCTCCCTGTCCCCAAAACCCATCAAATTTAGTCACAGAAATATCACCCAAAACCTGAGTCTGACAAGCCAAACGCAAAGGGCGATCGCCAGAATGGGGAGGAAGCGATCTCCGAGTGCGATCGCGCCAATTTGGGGGCGAAACCGCACCCTCCACATACACTGCACAAGTGCCACAAGTCCCAATTCCTCGGCAATTGATCGCCTTTGACTGACCGTTATATAGTGCAATATCATGGGCCAACAGCACTTGGCGCAAATTGGCTCCCGACTCACAGGTAATCTCTTGGCTAGCTACTTTAATCTTCACCATAATTTACATTTTCCTGCTTAACTCTTTCTCTACAATTAAGGACGAAATCGATCGCCTGACGCAAGCGGGTTTAATTGCATGACTACCTTATCCAACCTTCAACCCATCTGGATCTACGACACGACACTCCGAGATGGCGCTCAACGAGAAGGACTTTCGCTCTCCCTAGACGATAAACTACGAATTGTCCGCCGCCTCGATCAACTAGGGGTTCCCTTTATTGAAGGGGGTTGGCCCGGTGCAAACCCCAAAGATGTGCAATTTTTCTGGCATCTGAAAGAACAACCCCTCACGCAATCCGCCTTAGTTGCCTTCTGTTCTACCCGTCGTCCTCATACCCAAGCGGCTGACGATCCCATGATCCAAGCCATTCTCGGTGCTGGAACCCAATGGATCTGCTTTTTTGGTAAATCTTGGGATCTGCATGTCACGGAAGGATTACATACGACCTTAGAAGAAAATTTAGCTATGATTGCAGATACGGCCGAGTATTTCCTCACTCAAGGTCGTCGCATCATGTACGACGCAGAACATTGGTTTGATGGCTACAAGCAAAATCCTGAATATGCCCTCTCTACCCTAGACCAGGCGGTACAAGCAGGTGCAGAATGGGTGGTACTGTGCGATACCAATGGCGGAACCCTACCCTATGAAATCACTGCTATTGTGCGAGAGGTAAAAGCCCATTTTCAGCAGCACAATTATACCGTAAAACTAGGGATTCACCCCCATAATGACTCCGATACAGCAGTTGCTAATGCGATCGCCGCTGTGCAAGAGGGAGCGCAAATGGTACAAGGAACTATCAATGGCTATGGCGAACGCTGCGGCAATGCCAACCTCTGCTCTGTCATCCCCAATTTGCAACTCAAACTCGGCTATTCCTGTTTAGCCGAAGACCAATTAGCCAACCTCACGGAAACCAGTAGATTTGTCAGTGAAGTCGTCAATTTAGCCCCCAATCATCATGCCCCCTTTGTCGGCCGTTCTGCCTTTGCCCATAAAGGTGGTATTCATGTCTCTGCAGTCGCGCGAAATCCCCTCACCTACGAACATTTACAACCGGAAAAAATCGGCAATCAACGGCGGATTGTGGTCTCCGATCAAGCCGGATTAAGTAACATTTTAGCGAAAGCCCGCTCTTTTGGCATCGAATTAGATAAACACAATCCTGCTTGTCGGCAAATTTTAGAACGGCTGAAGGATCTAGAAAATCAAGGCTATCAATTTGAAGGGGCAGAAGCCAGCTTTGAACTCTTAATGCGGTCGGCTTTAGGGCAAGCTCAATCCTGGTTTGAAATCAAGGGATTTAATGTCCATTGTGACATGGGAGCGCCCACGGTAGATCCGACCATGACCAGTAATGGGTTAGCCACCATCAAAGTGAGGGTAAATGAGCGCAATTTTCTCGAAGTTGCCGAAGGAAATGGCCCCGTGGCTGCACTCGATGCAGCACTCAGAAAAGCCTTGGTGAAATTTTACCCAGAAATTGGGGGTTTCTATTTAACTGACTATAAAGTCCGAATTCTCGATGGAACAGCCGGAACTTCAGCTAAAACCAGGGTATTAGTCGAATCGAGTGATGGATTAAATCGATGGACAACCATAGGCGTATCCACAAATATTTTAGATGCGTCCTATCAAGCCGTTGTTGAAGGTCTAGAATATGGCTTACTCTTAGTTCATCAAGCCCAGGAAAAAGACCATTCTCAATCTATTGATATGGCTTCTTTAGGCTAGGGCTGGCTGAAAACATGATCTGTGGAGGTTAGGGAACAGGGGAGACACTCAAGTAAGGTGCGTTAGTGCAGTGTAACGCACCACCGATATAAATTAGGAGGAAAGACTGCTTAAATATAAGGTTGAATTAAGTCAAGAATGGGGCGATCATCAAATCGAGAAGCTAATTCTAGTAGTCGTTGTGTAAATTGCTCGTATCTTGAATCCTGTTCAGCGATTTCTCCAGCAAGTAATTCGATTTCTTCGATATCCCCAATTTTAGCCGCTTCATAAATAGCTTGTAGTTTCTCGATAGGAGGAATAACCATTGCTGCTAGTTCTGTATCGGTTTTTCCTTCATTTCCTGTTTCATAGATCCACTGTAAATTTAAGTATTTTTGTAGATGATCAAATAGCATTTCAAAATTAATTGGCTTGGATAAAAAGTCATTACATCCAGCAGCGATTGCTAAACTTTGATCCGCTAACGAGATACTTGCACTCGCCGCTAAAATGGGCAAGTTTTGGGCATAGGACTCACGAATGGTTCGCACTAATTCGTAACCATCCATTTCCGGCATTACAATATCAGTTATGATAAAATCAGGTTGAAAAGCTTCCAACTCTTCTAGTCCTTGGCGACCATTTCCTGCTTCATCAATGATAAATCCTAACGGTCTTAAAACTTCAGCAATTACAACGCGATTAACCGAGCCATCATCGACAATCAAGATTTTCTTTGGTTCCCCTTCATAGCCAATAATCTTCCCTTTTTTCGATACGGTCGCGCTTTGAACCCATTCCTCGGCGATCGCTACATCCAGTTCAAACCAAAACGTACTCCCCGCACCTAACCTACTTTTCACCTTAATTTCACTGCCCATCATCGCCACAATTTGACGACTAATCGTTAGCCCTAAGCCGGTTCCCTCTGATTGCTTCGACTTAGACCCCACTTGTTCAAAGGGAAGAAAGATTTTTTCCAATTGTTCTGGAGTCATTCCCACTCCCGTATCTTGTACCGTAAAACAAATTCTTGCTTTCGGAGAAAGAGGATTTTTCTCTGGGCTATCCCCGGGTAAATCTTGACTGGTTACCGTGAAAATAACTTGACCTTCTTCAGTAAATTTAATCGCATTTCCTAACAAATTCAATAGAACTTGACGCAAGCGCTTTTCATCGGCTAGGATAGTATTAGGTAGATGTTCTCCAGCCTGAAAACTTAGGCTGACTCCTTTGGTTTCCGCTCGTACTCGTCCAATTTCTGACACTCCCGACAAAAAAGAAGGAAAATAGAAGCTTTTCAAATAAAGTTCCATTTTTTTGGCTTCGATTTTAGCCAAGTCTAAAATATCATTAATTAACGTCAATAAGTGAGAACCTGCTTGTTCGATAACATGAACTCCTTGGCGATGTTCATTCAAATCCTGAGAGCGTTCCATGATTTGGGCATAACCCAAAATGCCATTCAGAGGCGTTCGTAACTCATGGCTCATATTCGCTAAAAACTCGCTCTTTGCTTGGTTAGCAACCTCGGCTTTTTTCTTGGCAACTTCTAATTCAGCCGTGCGATCGGCAACCCTTTGTTCTAATTCTGTCAAGAGGCTACGGTTCTGTGAAAAAGTACTGGAAACAGTTGTAAACCAAGGATTCCAATTTTTGGGAACTTGAGGAATAGGAGACGGTTTTCCACTATTTTCTCTTTCGATATGCTGCACTAATTGTTGAGAGGGATAAATAAATTCTTTGTGAGTCATAAAGGCACTCAATCCTAAAATCAATCCAATTCCAGGAAGTAGCAGAATAAAGCTCACACCAGCATCCGATATGGATTTCCACAAAATGACTTGTTTGGGCACAAATAAAATGGTTTTCCAGGGAACATTATCCAGTTCTCGGTAGATGAATAAGTGATTATTGATTTGCACAATGGAGTTGGGTTCAGTCTGCAAAATATCCTTGAGGTCAATCCCTTCAGGAAGTGAAGTTTGTACCGATTGAACGTCTTGATCGGATGATTTGACTAAGGTGGGATGTGCGAGCAAATTGCCATAACTGTCGATTACTAGCAGCGTTCCATCATCTGGATCTTCACTAATGACAAAATCCGTCAATACATCCAGAGTAAAATCGAGACAAACCGTCCCCAAAAAATCATCTTCATCGTAAATCGGCTTGGCCAAGGTTACCATTAAACCTTTGCCACTTTCATCAATATAGGGTTGTGTCCAAAAGCGCTCGCGTTTTGGATTATTTTCCGGTAATCCCAAAATATAAAAATCTTTAGTGATCGTTGTATCCAAAATAGTTACCTCTTCAGATGAAAACCAAGGAGCAACGATAATAAAATTGTGCTTGGACACATAGTAAAGCCATGCCACATTGGGTACCGTCTGAAGAACTGCCTCAAATTTGGAATTCAGATTCCAGGTCATTTCTAAATCTCGATAGAAATCTGGCGAGCGGTTTTGTACTGAACCAAAACCTGTAATGTTACCCATTTCCCGAGGGTCTCCCTCTGGTGTAACCGCATCCAGGTTAAAAATGCCATCGGTTTGGGCAAACTGTTCTAATAAGGGCCAATTGTTTGAGGGTTCAGGATGATTTCTTAAAAAAGCTTGAGCTTGAACTTGTAACCCATCAATTTGTAGGGTGGCAGATTTCATCCAAAAATCGAGATTGAGTACCCGTTTTTCAAAGCTATCTTCTAATTCATTAATGCGATAATTGTATTGGGTCTCAAATTTGAGGTATACCAATCCACAACAGGATAAGAAAATCACAGAGAAAGTAGCCAAAATAATTTGGTTATATCGCTTGAAAAAAAGAAAGTTATTCTGCATGGACTTTAGAGCGCATCGCGCTGGTAGTATCAATTAACAATTATTCATTACTCCGCATCTGTTTCCAAAGTTGGGTATAGCTCTGCTGAGTTTGCTCCGAGAGGGGTAAGAGAAATTCACTATTGGCAAAAATGCTAGGATCGGGGAACTTCACTCCAGATTGAAGGATAGATGTAGGTAAACTCTCACGGTTCGTAGTAATTAATAGCGGTGAGGCGGTATCGGTAAATTGAGAGAGTTTGAGGGCTAAATCCGAGTTTAAAAACTGGTTCATCCATTCCTGAATACCGGAGTTCTTAGGACTCAGCTTAGGACTGACCCAAGTATTCGCCCACAGTGCAGTTCCAGATTGGGGAATAATAGCTTTAAGTTTATACTGATTTAAGATCGGTAGAATATCTGTTGACCATCCAAGAGCTAACCAAGAATCCCCTTCAATTAGAGGTTGTAAATATTGGTCGGAGCTATAAAATTTAACTTGGTGATTAAGTCGTTTTAGGGTTGGAAGTAATTCGGGAATGGTTTCTAAATCGGGAGTGTTATAGGAATAACCGAGGGATTTTAGGGTTAAACCAATCACTTCTCTGGGTTGATTGAGTAGGGAAATTTGACCTTGCAATTCTTCTCGCCACAAATCAGACCAATCTGTGGGTTCCCAACCGAGGGATTTAAATTTATCTGGTCGATAAACGATCGCCGTGGTTCCCCAACTGTAGGGTACTCCCCAAACTTCGCCATTCGGATCGAGATTCCCTTGGCGATCGCGCATTACTAAGCTCTGCCAACTTTTAGGTAATTGATCCCAAGAAAGTAAAGAGGTATCGATGGGTTGAATGAGTTGATTGGCGATCGCCTCCCTTAACCAAGCATCTCCAAGCGTCACGAGATCCGGAGCAGAGGGAGCCGTTTGCCAAAAAGCTAAACTTCTCCATACCGAATTCTCAGAATCCTTGGGTTCTCGCTTCAAAGATTGGAATAGGCGATCGAGTTGACTAACCGGGATCACTTCTAAATTCACACTCTCCGGTAGTCCTTTTTTGAGTTCATTGATTAACGTCGCTGGAATCGATCCCTTGAGAATCGAAATCTTTAAGCTAGCAGTGGGACTACATCCTGTAGTCAAGACTGAGGACAATGATAGGCTCGATAGTCCTAAAGTGGCGGTTTTCAGGCTTCCCGACAAAAATCTTCGACGATCCATAACTGAGAAAATGTTAAGTATTTATTTACAGTTTTTACTAAAAGTTAAATGATTCAAAAATAAATCAAGAATCTTGTCAAAGCCTATCTAAAATCGTAGAGAACAATCCTCACCTGTAACTTCTGGAGTCCCCTATGGAAATTTTGGAAACCCAAATTATGATGCTGATGGAAAAAATAGAAAGCATGTCCCATGCGATTGAACGGCTTAATTCTAAATTCTCTTTGCTAGAATCTCAACCTGGGTCGAGCCATCTCCCAGTAGAAGAGACTCATCTGCCAGAACGGGGTACTAGTAATCATTCCTATACTCATGAGTTATCCGATCTCCCCATTTGGGATCATAAAGATGTATTAGTTGATGATGATTATGATAACCGTCGTGAGATATCTGAATCCCGGTCAGATGCATATTTATCTCCTGAACTGCAAGTGCAGCGCTTAACTGCACAACTGACCGCTGCTTATAATCGCATTGCTGCTCTAGAGGAGCAATTACTGTCTAAGCGGATTCAATTATAGCGCTGGGGACTAGGAAATAGGGGATAAATAGGGAAAATGATTGACCTATACCTAATATATTACCCATTACCCATGAGAATAACGGTCGATTAAGGTTTCGATCGCCTCAAGGAGGTCTTTTCGTCTCCAATTTTGGCACAGGGTAGCGGCGATCGCACAACCCCCCGCACCAACACCTTCCTTTACGAACCCTTGTTCATACATTTGAAGTGAGTGATAGTGAGATTGGGCAAAACTCAGTTGGGTTGCCATTAATGGAACTGGAGGTAATAGTTTCGCTAAACCAACCGTGTCTCCCGTTGGATCTTCAGCCACCCATCGCGTCGTTCCCACCACCACTTCAGACGTATCCCAAATCCGGTTTTCCTCCTGAGCAATAGCTTGCATTAAACCATACACAGCTAACAGTTGAGTGCCGCCAGCCAAGAGAACACCACAATATTGACTCGCGGCGATCGCCATTCCAGCAGCTACCGGTTGCATGGGATCGCCTACTGCTGCCATTAATTCCCACACCGATCCGGGCCGATCGAACCATCTTGCACGCTCTAACCCCTGCTTCACCACCTCTATTTTCTGAGCGTGGTTACAGGTGGGATGACTACTATTGACTTTACCCGATGCTGGCCATCCCAATCCCGTTAAAATACTTAATGCGGTGGTTGTTCCGCCTACGACACATTCACCGATAATTAAATAATCAGTGTGTTGAGCTAACTGTGTTCCCCATTTTTGCCCTTGGTTAAACAGATGACGAACCCTTTCGCGATCTAAAGCTTGTCCGCTACTGACACAGAAGGCAGGAGTTCCCCCCAAATCTACCGCTTCTACAGGGGGAGGAATGGGTAATCCTGCATTCAACAAAGTAATGGGAATCTGGAGCGCTTCACAAATAGCACGGGAGATAAAGACGGGAGAAATACCAGCATGTAAGGGAGGTAACGGATAAGCATATCTCGGAGTTACTCCATTGTATAAAAACTCAGCATCTGCCAAACAGGTATAGCGCCGGTCTTCCGGCGTTGCTCCGGCAGCAGAGATTCCCGGAATTAATGCCGTTTCTGTGAAACCGAGAATACAAGCAAAATGGGGCCGACTTCCACGATACTTATTTAACCAATGCTGCCCCTGCTCGAGCGCAGTGTAAACACAAATCATATCAGTGAACCATTCCATTCTCCCCCATTCCCTATTCCCGATCTAACAGAATTTCCACCCAAGCGGGAGGCAAGGGAATGGGGTTACCCAACTTTTCGAGAAGCAAACTAGAGACCAAATGGACAACGAACAAATAGATCAAGTTATTGACTAAAATCATGACTACGGCGATCGCCTGTACGATCGTGATATCCGGCTCGGCCAATAATCCCAACTTCAGGAATATCCAATCGATCAAGCTAGTCACCTGTGCCATCAGATACAGCCATAAATCCTCACCCAGGAGAATGGACACCAACCAAATTTTGAAGAAAAATCCGATCGCTCCCAACAGCGTTCCTAAGCCAATAGACACCAACCAACTTGCTCCCCGCTTCCACATCATCCCCAACTGCACTCCCAACAGTCCAAAGGGAATCAGAAACAGGATACTGCGGGTTGGTCCCATTAAAACGGTTAACAGCAAACCCGTTACCGTCATAGTCATCCAAGCATTGCGACTGCCCCAACGCAAATACGCCAAGGCGATCGGTACGGGAAAAAAGATCCGCAATAATGGCCCAGGTGGAAAATAATAATTAACCAACCAAATCAGACTAGACGTACTTGCCAAAAACGCTGATTCTACTAGAGGTAAGGTCAGATTAACTTGACTCTCCGGCTTCTGATTACCCATTACCTATGACTACCTATTACCTCATTACCCATCAAACCATCAGGCGCTCTAAAGCACCCAAATCTGGAATACAAAGAGTATCGCGATCGGGGCGCACAATCAACTTTTTCTTTTCCAATTTACTTAAAACTCTGGTAACCGTTTCACGCGCTAATCCACTCAAACTACTTAATTCCCGATGGGGGAGATTGGGAATTTCTACCCCCTCAGCCGTTTTCGTTCCTTGACCATCAGCCAAAAACAAGAGGATATCCGCTACACGGGAGGTACTATCAGACTCCCGTAGTCGTAACCGTCGGTTGACTTGTCGTAAGCGCCGTGCCATCAATTGGGCCAACCGGATACCCGCCTTTGGTTCCGTATGAATCAAGTTAACAAAATCACTAGCGGGCATATTGCCAATCGTGGTTGGGGCGAGGGTAATCACATCAGTAGAGCGTGGCACCTCTTCGAGGGGAGCCATTTCTCCAAATAACTCCCCCTTACCAATAATATTGAGGGTAACCTCTTTACCATCTAAATTATAAGTGCGGATCTTAACCCATCCTTCCAAAATAAAATAAACCGAGCTACCCCAATCATTTTCCAATAGGATGACCTGGTTAGAAGGATGTTCTCGCACCACCACTTGCGCCGTCGTCCGTTCAACAATCTCCTCCGGTAACCCTTCAAAAAAGGGAGCTGACTTAATCAGTTCACGCTGATTCAATTCACCACGGGACTTGTGTCGTTCTACCATAGGGGTAATATCAATTAAAAATTAAAAATTAAAAATTAAAAATGGGTCTGGAGGGCAGGCCATGAGTTTACAACCTAAACGATAAGGCAATCATAACGTAAAGTGCCTCAAAATCTACAAGATTTATCAGTCGATTGGGGCGATCGCCCTCAATAACGTGAACCCATAAAGTAAGATAAAGTTAATTTTCGCATCAAATCCCCCCTTCTTACTCAGTTTTGACTTAAACTGCTTGCAGTATGCTCACCTTCAGCAAAACCGACCGAACATATAGTTAGGGATGACGATTGTGACACCTCAGACTGACCAGCGTCAAGCACTGATAACAGAAATCGATAGTGTGCTATCCAAAACCCAGTCTCGCCTTCCCTGGGTGATGGCGGGAGAGGTGAGCCAACAACGTCGAGTTTTAAGACGGGTTCGGGAGTATTTAGGCAGTTTACCCCCTTCCCCAACTCAGCGCCCTGCTGCTAAAGGTCAACTTCCTCCCTCAAGCCGTTCGACACCTGCCAGTCGCCGTCGTCTTTCTTTACTGGGGGCGGATCTGTCCCAAGAGCGCCAACCGATACTAGAACCACCGAACTCGGCAAATCAACAAATTGTGCAAGCTGTGGTGCAAGATTTGCGATCGAGCATTCTGATCCCCTTGCAAGAAGAAATTGCGGCCCTACAAAACCAGCGGGAACAGATGCGCCAGGAGCTGCAATATCTAGATCAACAGCGTGGCAAGAATGCGATGTCGGGTCAATCTCAGAAAATGATGACTGAGTTTTTCCAAACTCTGATCGATCGCTGTGCAGAAAGTTTAACCCAACAGGTGGCTCAGAATTTAGCCGATTTGCAGGTAGAACTGCTGCAATATCAGTCCCGCGAACCCCACGATCCAATTCTGGCTGCTGATAGTAGCACCGATCCAGCTCTGTTGACTCCCCAAGAACGACTTGAACAATTGAGGGCGCTGCAAGCTCAATCAGATAAACTACTCAAAACCCTAGACACCTCGATCAATGTGGTTTTTGAGACACTGCAAAGTAATCTTCAAAGCTATAGTGAATCAATGACCCAAGGCATTGAGCATATGTATAGCTTGGGTCAACAGGGCGAGGTGATGTTTAGTGCCTTGGTAAATCGTTTAGCATCCCAGTTGGGACGAGAAGCATCCTCTTATATTCAAAGCCGTTCTGAAGACTCTTTGGGAGAAACATTAGAAACACCAAGTGGAGGGAAATCCCTAACTCCTTCGGCGATCGCTCCTGAAACCGATCGAGCAGCCCAAAATGCCCAAACCTCAGATCCTCCCGATCGCCCTATTGTCCAACCTAGCGATCTCCAGCATTTAACCGAGTCGGTTGAGTTAGCCCAAGAGGTTGAGGAGGAAGAGGATAGCTTTGAACCGGAATCCATAGATGATGAGGAGACAGAGGAATTAGAAGAGTTAGTAGATCTTGATGAAGAGATCGGGTTGGAGTTTTTTGAACAATTTGAAGAGGTTGAAGAGATTGTTGAAATTACAGAGATTGAAGAGAATCAAATCGATCAACTCTCTAACGAGCCATCAGCGGATGCCAATCAGCTCCTAGAAGAGGAAATGGAAGGTGATGAATTTTATGATGCACTGTTTGCTTCCGATCGGTTTACAACAGGTGAAAGGGAAGACGAGGGGGAATCTGATGATCCCCTGCAAGAGTTTGCAGAACAGGCAGAAGTGGATGAAATTGCTGAAGAACCTGAACCAGAATTGGATGTAGAAGCGATCGCGCCACCAGAAGCACAAGGGGAGCAACCTGTAGATGAAGAGGCGATCGCCGAAACCCTAGAATCAGATTTATTTGAAGGACTAGGTGATGTTGAAGCCCAAACAGACGAGCCACAAGAACCTTTAGCCGCAGAGGAATTCCCTGCAACTGACTTATCCTCACCCTCTTCAGTTCTAGAATCAGATTTATTTGAAGGCGCTCCGGCTCCTTCCCAAGTGGAAGATCCAGTATCTCTAGAAACTTTTATGGAGTTATTTGGCGAAGAAGATTCACCACCTCAGATTACATCACAGAGCCTAGAAACCCATTGGGCCGACGAAACCCCCTTAAACGCCACAGAAGATCTTTATATCTCTGCTTCTCCCGATGAAGTCTTATTACCCACCGAGATCGAAGAACCACAGGAGGTCAGTCAGTTAAATTTACAAGGCGAAGTCTTAGAACAGTTAAGTCAGGATTTATTTAGTCTCGAAGGTGAGGGAACTTTACCCGTTCCTGAGCCAGTTCCAGAAGAGCAAGTTACGGATCTCTTTGGGAATTTAGAACCCGCCAGTTCTACAATTTCTGCTCCTGAAGAAGAGACCGTCATGAATGAAGAAGAGGCTCCCATAAATACGGAGAATTTCCTCAATGAAATTTTAACTTCTCCTGAGTCAGGGACTTCAGCAGAACAAGAAGAACCTGAAGATCGAGAAAATTCTGAACCTGGAGTAACAGTAGATAGTTTATTTGAAGGATTCCCAGAAGATCCTACATTTCAGGAGTCAACTCCAGAGGAAGAAACAGCAGATTTAACCGGTCTGTGGGAAGATGAAAGCAGTATCAACTTGCCAGAGTCTTTAAGCATCGATACGGTGTTTGGGGAAGAGTCTGAGAATTTAGACACTGAAGAGCCGAAATCCATTACCGTAGATAATGTGTTTGAGGAATACAATCAGGGGGATAAGGATGCTATCGATCCATCCACTGGGCGATCGCCAAAAGGCACATCTACGATAGAAAATATGTTTGAAGGATTTTTGCGGGGAGAAACGGTAAACCTAGATGAACCCCTCCCGGCATCAAGTCAACCTGATGGGACAACTGTAGAAGAAACCTTGAGCCTAGATGATGTCTTTGAAGGGTTTGCAGATGATGATGATCCTGAGCCACCATTGAATTCTTTGAAGAAGAATTAATTCTGAGAATGAAAGAGAGCAGAAGTGTGAAGAGTCATTCTGATGGGCAAAATCCGCTGTGGTATCTAGGAATCGATTGGGGAACGACTGGCATCTCAGCCGTGTTCCTCAATTACTCAACACGCTGTTTTTATCCCTGGGAGCGTTTCCCCACTCAGCGAACCCAGGTTGGGGTGTCTCTAAAACTTTACTTAGATTGGAGTTTACCTGGGGTCGATGGGGCCTCGATTATTGAGGAGATGGTGGCCCAGTTGCAAGGGATGGCGAATGAGCAAGAACAGTATGGCCAAGAGATTTGGAATCAGTTAAGTGGGGTAATTGTGGGCTGTCCGGCCCATTGGAGTGATGCCTATCGCTTTAATCTGCGAGAGGCAATTTTAAGGACAGGTTGGGTAGATCAGCCTCACCAAATTCTGTTCTTAGAGGAGCCAATTGCTTTAGTCATATCAGAGTTGCGTGATACGGCTCAGGGTACTCAATGGCAAGGCGCAACATTAATTCTAGATTCGGGAGCAACGACGACGGAGTTCGCTCTGGTGGATGTTCCGTTAAACAAATCCCAACTCAAGTCGGAAAATTTCTATTTGGGATCTTTGGCTTATGGGGGAGATGCGATCGATCAGGATATTATTGCTCAGTTGTTGTTGAATGGGGATCATCCCTTATTATCTGCTTCATCAGAGCAAGAGCAGGGAATAAAGTTGCCCCAAGTGGGAGAGGTAGATTTAGAAACCCGTTATCAGTTCAGCCAATATTTGGGACGTTCGGATTGGGGTCAGGGGTTATTGGCGATCGCCAGAGAGGTTAAGCATAGACTTCAGGCACAAAACCAGATTACAGTACGCCTCAAGCAGCAAAAGTGGACTATTCAGCGTCGCGATTTAGAGATGAAGGTGTTTGTGCCTTTTTTGCGTGCCCTGAATCGGGAGATTAATCGCCTGTTTATCAAGACGGGAGTCGCCCCTCAAGGAATACGCCAGGCTTTGTGTACGGGGGGGAGTGCATCTTTAGTGGCGATCGCCCGTTGGTTACGGCAAAAACTACCCAGCGCGGCAATTATTCAAGACCGTACCCCACAAGGTCAACCGCCTAAATGTAGTCGGGTAGCTTATGGATTAGCGAATGTACCGCTCTATCCCCAAGTTCTCAATACAGTACGCCATCAATATAGTGATTATTTTCTGTTGTTAGAATTGCTTAGGGTAATGCCCAATGAGGCGATCGCCGAAGGGCAGATTTTCTCCTTGTTAGAACAACGAGGGATTAATACGGCAGTTTGTGGCGATCGCTTGCGCAAACTGCTCGCAGGCAATCTTCCTCCTGGACTACTTCCGAAAACATCAGATCGCCTTTACCTGAGTCCTCAATTAGAGTTTAATCAACCCCTATTTATTGCTCAAGGAACTGGATTATATACTCTCAATCCAGAACAAAGAGCGATCGTGATGAATCAATTTAAGCAAGTTCTCGCCACCTCTAACCAAACCTTAGACGATCCCTATTTAGTACTTTGGTAAGGGGGGTTAGGGAAGAGGGAGCTGACAAACTGTACATCACCTTAACTTGTAATTACCAACCACAAAAAACCATTTTAAATTTTAAATTTTTAATTGATAAGATAAGTATAGATCTCGATCCATTATTGTCTGGGAGGTAGAGCAAAAATGGTAGTCGCACTTGAAGCTTTGCAGGAGCTTAAGGGTATGAGTCTAGAGGAGTTTCTGAATTATGATGATGGCACAGATACGGTATATCAGTTAGAAGATGGGGAGTTGGTAGTTATGCCTCCAGAGAGCGATCGCAATCAGCGTATTGAATCGTTTCTGTTTGCGTATTTCCTACAGATTGGAATTTTACCTCACTATTTGAGGATGAAGACGGAAGTAGTGGTGAGTGGACTTCGGCCAACAGTTAGAGTGCCCGATCTGTTAGTGTTGTCAGAAGAAGGAGCGCAGTCCCTACAAGGAGCAAGTCGCTCCACAGTTAGCTTGGAGATGTCTCCACCTCAGTTAGTCGTGGAAGTGGTTTCACCAGGCAAAGAGAACGCAAACCGAGATTATCGGTATAAGCTTTCACAGTATCAGTCCAGGGGCATCTCCGAGTATTGGATTGTCGATCCCATGGAAGAACGAATAACCGTATTTGTGCTAGTCGAAGGGTTGTATGAGTCGCGAGGGTTTTCTGGAGAAGAAGTGCTAGAGTCACCCTTTTTGCAGGGATTTTCAGGAGATAGGACTTTGTCTGTGGTGCAAGTTTTAAGAGGTGGAGTTAATTCATAGTCAAGGAACTCGTTAAGTTAGGACAGCTAAATTGTAGTTTTAGGAAACAGGGAACAGAAAATGTCTTAACTCCCTCTTCCCTTGCTATAGATGCAAGGTGTGTTAGCGAGAGTGCAGAACCCCCACTGCTCGACTCTGGCTATTCCCTATTCCCATTACAATCGCTTCTGGATATTTCGACCGTGAGTATCTGTACCACAGGTATGCAGTAAATTATAGAATTCGCCCAGTTCTCGAACCTGCTTGGTTTGTTTGGGACTCGGTATCCAAGGTGTGGGATTATTATAAGCGTAATAAGTTTCTACCCCATCAATACCAAGATAGACAGCTTCAGGAATTAATTCAGTAGCTGGATAACGATATCGAGCCGGATGAGCGAGAACGGCTAAACCGCCCGCTTTATGAATGGTATCAATAACTGCTGAGGCTTGATAGGCGTTGCCTTCCACAGCATGGCCTTGGAGATAGGGTTCTAAAGCCGGATGATCGGGGTCAAAGGCGTAACCGAGAATGTGAACTTCTGTTTTCAACAAATAAGCATTGATTTCTACACCACTCCATAGGTGGAGGGAGGGTTTAGGGTTGAGATTGGGATGATTGAGGCAGTTTTGGGCGGTTTTGTAACCGCCAACACTATGGTGATCTGTGATCGCCAGTCCCTGTAATCCGATCGCGATTGCCTGGTCAATAATCTCTTCCGGGCGTAATTTTCCATCAGAAAACTGGGTATGCATATGAAAATTGTAGGAATCGGGACAACTCCTTTCATCAATGTTCGCCAATACTTCTCTGAGGGCCCGTGCTTCTTCCTGCTCTCCAGCCTGGTTTGACAAGCATGGAGCTGGAGCTAGATCGATCATCATCTTTCTCAATCTCAAGATAAAGTCTTGTTGTCTACTATAGCCAATTTTGAACTTATGTAACGTTACTTTTTGATTGAGATGCGCGATCGCAATCATAAGTCAGACTAAGAAGTAATTATACTCATCCGATCGGATTTGGATTCCGTGAGATCCCCAGGGCCACTTCCCCGAATGGCGCAAAACATGCCAAGCCGACATAAACTCGTCCCAAAAGCCACCCGCATTAACAATAGAGTGGGCATAGCAGAGAAAGAGTTGGTTAGGATAGTTAGATTATGGTTTTAAGAGTTCAGAAAACTCTTGAATACTGGAAAACGCGGGATGAGACTACTGATCTGACAATTGTTTGATCATCACCCGTTCTAGGCCATTCAGAGGAAGTTGCCGGTCATCCCGTTGATTCCAGTCAACCAGCACTAAAATTCCACCGGGTTTGAGGACTCGGAGTAATTCTTAGGCCCGTTGTACCTATTGGGGAATAATGGTAATTCCAGTCACATCAAAACCATATTCGGTCGCTAAAATCCGGCTACTGCCCCCAATACTACAACCGATATCTAATCCCTCTTCTGTCACTTTCGGAAATCGCGATCGCTGTATCCCCTATGGAGAGAGAGATGTACTGATCTGACTGGATTTTCGAGTTTCTGTTAGGAAAATATGTCTTCCTACTCTCACTAATTATTTGGATAATAACGGACTTGAGCAAAGGTCATGCCTCAGAAACAGTTTCCCAAACCACTTGAACATCAACTTTCCAATACTCATGCACTAAAATATCTTGTAAAAAATCTGTTAAATCTCCTTGACTAATATCTCAACTCCCTCTACCCAAACCTGTTCCTGAATCTTTGTGCATAAGAATCAAAAACTCGCATTTCTGTCACCCGAACCTGTTGGAATACCAATTCCTGGTGTTCATGTAAAAAGCATTTAATCTCTTGTAGAGTTTTCATTTATTTCTGTTCATCTTCTAGGATTGTGGTTTCATTTCAAATGAAGGATCGTCAAAGTAATAACGACCTTCAGCTTGAAAGATGCGCTCTAGGAGTTGTTCGATTCCTTCAGCAATAACGACATGATCTTTTAAAAGATACACCATTCTGTTACGAACAGTATCGAGATCCGAAAACAATTTGCCTAGCAAGATCAAGCCTTCATCAGTGTAAGCAATACCGCGTCCATCTTCCAGTTCAATCAACTTTTCAACCAAAGAATAATCAGATTCTTGATTGCGTATATAACACTGACATATCTCATAGTTGGAAAACATCCAACTATGACCGCTATTTGGGTATAGCATCGCTCCATCAAATCGTTCTAGAATTTGGATATGTTCTTTAGGAAGAGAGTAAATCGATCTAAAGTTCGACCAATCAATCGGTTTCTGCGTGATATGTTCGCGCTCAATCTTATCTAATAATCGTTGAAATTTATCTCTTTCTCGTACAGCCCAACCCACTTCAGGAGTCAACGTGCTTTCATCTGGATGTTGGTAAACACCAATAAAACCAGCCAATAGTTCTACAGAATATTCTTGTTGATTGAATGTCAACTTCAAGGGAACTTGAGAAAGACCTAAAGGTAGTACGCGAAGAGGAATACCTTTATTAACTGTAATATCGGAACGTGCGATCGCCAAAATAGGATTTCGTCTTGAAGGTGCATTGGTGACTTCATCAAGGAGATAGGGAAATAAATCAGCTAACCAGCCGGTAATTACGTCACCACCATACACTTCTTGCGGTTTGTAAATCTGTTGCCAAAATGACAAGGAAGGCTTTCCTGATGCAGTGTTTACGAACTCTTCACAAATAGGTAATAATCGATCTGTCCACCAGCTTAGGTTATATTCAGCCATCATGCGGACGCGATCGCAAATACTCTGCCAATCTTCTACTGTTCCTAATAGGGTAATCTTGGGAATACCGCAGATGCAAGCCATTTCATAGTCAAAATACTGGCGAAAGGCATCCATCATCACGATGCGACTGGCGGTTAGCGCGTTAGGGGTGGTGGTGCTAAAGTTACATTCTAAGAGATGATAAACTTCTGCTCCAACGCGATCGCGAATCAACAACGTCCACTCATGAACGGCTTGGCTCCACTCGTCTGCTTGTTTGGGCATCTCCAAGACTTCGATAGTCAGAGTCTCTTTACCCGAATGGGATACAAAGCGATCGCGCAATTCTTCGGCATGATTGTTAACATGGTGGGCAAATCCTTGAGAGATCGTTATCCAAATAATATCCGGGGTGAGCAATAAGGGACGATGCTCGGAAAATGCCAGATGAACCGCAAATGCTAGGGGATGAATCCCACGAGCTAATGGAGCATTGTAGCGAGTGCTAACCGTCTGAAAGCGATCGTCATGACTAAAGGCTAATACCGGTTTTTCCAATTGGCGCTCAAACTGAGATTTCGCCTCTTGAGTAGGCAGAAGCTCTTTAGCTTGTTCGACTTCATCCACCGAGATGGAGATTTGGCTGTGCTGTTGGTTAAGTATGGGCGCAATCTGTGGCATGATGTGATTCCCCAAAATCCATTTCTATTATACATAGATTTGGCTATTGGTAAGCTCTAGCTATGAGTAATATGGTACTCTAGAGGAAAACTATATCTTGCTAAGGTAAGAGCATTAGGCGATAGATGAATATTACCATCCCTGACGAAATCCTGAACTCTGCTCAACTGTCCGAAGCAGATCTTAAAGTAGAATTGGCAATCTCACTCTATCAACAAAGGAAACTGAGTACAGGACAAGCTCGCCGTCTTGCAGAAATGAACTTACTAGAATTTAGGAGAGAAATATCTAGTCGAGGAATTTGTGTCAACTATGATGTAGCAGATTTTGAGGCTGATATAGAAACCTTAAAGCGAATGGGTAAATTATGATTGTCGTCAGCGATACATCACCAATTACAAGTTTAGCTGCGATTGGACAATTAAATTTATTACAACAAATCTATGGAAGCATTATTATTCCAGAAGCTGTCGATCGGGAAATGACCGATGTAGGTTATCCTGTTCCAGGGAGGGCTGAAGTTCAAACCCTATCTTGGATTAGAACTGAACCGGTCAAAAATAAAGATCGGGTTAGTCAATTTCAAACTGAGTTAGATCGAGGAGAGTCTGAGGCGATCGCCTTGGCTATTGAATTAAATGCTAATCTCTTAATCATAGATGAAAATCCAGGTAGGAAAGTTGCTACTGAATTTAATCTGGAATTTATTGGTATTTTGGGTGTTTTGTTAACTGCCAAGCAAGAAGGATTGATCGAAGTTATTAAACCAATCATGGATAATTTGATCGATCGAGCTGGCTTTCGTATTAGTCAGCGACTTTACATAACTATTTTAAATGCTGCTAATGAAAGTTAAGTCATGGTTTAGGATTTTCGGGATTTCTTGTTTTGAAGTAGGGGAAAGGTTGAAAAGGCGCGTTGTAAATGTTCTTGGGTGATGGCAGTTTCTGGTGATTCGAGAGTAGCAAAAATCCTGGCTTTATGGGCGATCGCCAGAATTTGTCCCCCTGTGAGCTTCCAACGCTGCGCTACGTCTTCCCAGTCTAAGGATGGACTGACTCGAATAGGGGAAGGAAAGGCTTGTTTCCAGAGCTTGAGGCGATCGCCCGTTCCAGGAACGGGAAACGCTAAAATCTGCTCTACAACCCCTTCTCTGAGCCATTTTTGCAGCACCACAGACCCTTGATAGGCAGGATCGAAGGTTAAAATGGTGAGGCTTTCGTGTTGCTGGCGATCGCGCAAAAATCGATAGACTGGTGTTTGAGTCGATCTTTTTAACCACAAATGAGCCGATTTAATCAGCAAAATGGGAGCCTTGAGCACGTGAAGATCCGATAATTCAGTTATCGGATCGGGCAAAAGCTGAAGATCGACTTCAGTAATATTCTGGTTGACCTCAGTAGCGATCGCTTCGGTTGCTGTAGTTTTTCCAGTTCCAGAAATTCCAGAGAAAACCATAATTTGCCCTGGATGAATTCCCTCAATTTCCATCTCCCGATCATATCGATATCGGTAAGCCATATACTTAAGAATCTCCTGCAAACCCGAAGCCACAATCAACTCTGACCAAGATTTTTTCGGAGTATAGGATTTAATCTTCAGAGCTTCTCTTGTGGGGTGTAATAAATCGTTTAAGCTTGGTTCATCTGGGCGATCGGCTAACAAATAGTTAATTAACTTTGGGGTAAGCTTTACCCCACTATTGAGAAATGTTTCTGAGTCAAGGGGCAAAAATTGCACTAAACCCAATTGAGTTAAAATTGAGGTAGAAGTCAGCAAACTTCTTGCCTCTCTCCATTGATTATCGCCTCGACAAAATAAGCGTAAAATTAGATCGACTGTGGGTAAATAACTGTGCCGATCCTCTTGCAAATACTGGTAGAGACGGGAATAGCGATGATTAACCTCTGGTGCTAAACTGGCTAACACCAGGTGTTTTTCAAATAGGGTTAAAGCTGCGCGATCGCAGAGCATCGGCAACCCCAATAAAATCCCTTGTTCTTGACTAGCCTGAATTTTTTCTTCTAATTGTTGCTGATAGTTTAAACTCTCAGATTTCTGGGCAAAAACCTCTAGTTTGTCAATTTCATCTCGTCCCACTGTTCCGTCTAGAGTAATGAGTCCTTTCCACCAATCACTACTGGCGCGATCGCCTGGAGTTTTCGACACCCGATCGATGGCTTTTCTTTCCCGTTGTCGTTTAGCAACTGCCAAACGGAGAACACGATCGAGCCAGTTAAACTCGGTTTTCAAATAGCCCCAGTTATTATTAAAAGCGGTGGTGAGATCGCCAGACATTCAGTTTTCCTGTTTTCCGAGTGTTGAACTGAGGTATTGGCACACTTGGGGAGTTAACACTTGAGCGGCGATCGCATGACCGCGATCGTTCCAATGTCCCCCACATTCTACCGCATTGGCAAATCCATGTAAGCACACCTGATTCTCTTCGGCGTAGGTTTGTAGCGTTGGCGCTAAATTCACCACCGGAAAATTCAGGCGATCGCCTAATGCCTTAATCCGATTATCTGGATAAAATAAATCCGTAATCCCATTACTGGCTACAAACCCATCGCGAAAGGCTGGATCGGGGTTAACTTGCACCTCATTCGTTAACGTCACCACCATAAACTCTGCGTCTTTCTCTTTCACCTCCTGATACATTAACGCCATCACATCCTCTGTCACTCGCCAAGCATTTTCCCAGGTTTCATCTTCTGGTTCCCGATACAAATAATTATAAGTATACTGGCGCAGCGCTTCCAATTCTCGGTTTTTCATATCCTTTTCTACCTTACGCACCAACTGCAAAATCCGAGAATGATCCACTAACCAATCCGGTAGCATATCTACCCTAGATAAATTATAGGGAGGTAGAGTTTTATCCGGATTTCGGAACGACATATCTGGCACTAACTCTCCCTGATTGTTATAGACAAAATAGGGACGATTGCGAGCATCTAAAGGTTTATAATTATCCGGGACATCATTGCCTGTAAACACAGCTAAAAGGACTATATCTGGGTTGTACTGCCATACATCCCGACGCAAACGCAATAACTGTTGTCCCGTTCCATAGTTGGTTACACCAAAATTAATCACATCTACCGTTTGTCCTTGCAAAGCTGGGCAGTTTTGCAGGGCGTGTTGCATGAACCACCAATAGGTTTGTTCGAGTGGAACTTGCAATGCTTCGGAAAAGGAATCACCTAAGAGGGCAATGCGGAAAGTATTGGGTGGTTTTTCGATCGGATGTTCGCGATCGCGCAATCCAGCAGAGCTAATCTCAATATAGGCTTCTCCTTCGGCTGTCCACCATCCCGACACTCCCGCTTGATGCGTCCATCCCAAATCCTTATCAGTTTGGAAAAAGTTCGGTTGAGGAGTTCCCGGTGCAGGTTTAGGGGGCGCATTTCTCTGGGAAGGCAAGATATTCTCCTGTGCTGGAGCAGGTGAAGGAGCTGGAGAGGGAGAGGGTTCGACAGGAGAGGGAGTCGGTTCTGGAGAACTTGATGCTTGGGGTTGGGGTTCCGGTTTTGCTTGAGGGGGAATATTGGCAATGCGTAGTCCCACTTCAGCCATTAATAGGGCAAAGAGTAAGCTTCCGGCTGCTAACCCTAGATTACTCATCCATGTTTTTAACCCGTTTGTCTTCATTGAGAGTTTGAGCGTTGAGAGTTCTAGAAGCTCTGATTGTAGCAGTTTACGGATTACCCTAACCCAGCATCAGGCACTATATATTTTGGGTTTCAATTAAACTTTGGCAACCTTCCCAAGGGGTTTTGACTGCTCCTACGGATGCAGTAACCTCTTGGGAGTCAGGTTGATGACAAACGAGAAAGACGCGATAGAGCGTGCCTCCAATTTCAATAAATTCGCCCATCATGGGAATGCGACTGACTTCAACGAATGTAGATAGCGCCTGACTTTGGGGAGAGTCCTTAAGATATAGAGCAATTTGAGTGGTCGTGCGTAACGGGTTGCTCGATGCGCTTGACACGGTGGAGGAAGTTGAGTTAGAAGATGTCGCCATAGCTAGGGTTGAAGATAATAGTCAGAACGGATGATGATAGAACGGCCTAAAAGCTTGAGACCCTTAATTCCCGTTTCAGTTAGATCAGTTTACACGGGTTGGGTGTTAAACAACACACTTATCTTGGAAATCAAAGGACAACCGGATTTTTCCCTAAATAAACTGGATTTAAGAGATGGCCTTCAGCAGGGGACTGAACCGGATATAATGGTTAAGAATTATAAACCCCTAGTGATGGATCTCGGTTATTTCCGGCAATTTTGAGGTCAAACCAGAAGTCCATTAACTCATTCCCCTGAATCCTGACTATTACCCTGCCCTTGGAGGTTTCGATGCTGCGATTAGAGCATATCAGCAAAATCTATTCGACTGGCCAAGTGCTCAATGATATCAATTGGGAAGTGAAACCTGGCGATCACGTGGGTTTGGTGGGGGTCAATGGTGCAGGAAAATCGACGCAGCTCAAGATTATTGCTGGGGAAATTGAGCCGACTTCTGGGGAGGTGATCCGGCCCGCCAATTTGCAGATTGCCTATTTAACCCAGGAATTTGATGTTAATCCTGGGGATACGGTACGAGAAGAGTTTTGGACGGTCTTTCATGAGGCTAATGCAGTCCATCATGCGATCGCCGAGATTCAGCATCAGATGCAAACGGCGACTCCAGAGGAACTAGAGATTCTTATCCATAAACTCGATAAGCAACAACGGCACTTTGAAGCCCTGGATGGATATGGGTTAGACTCACAAATTGAGAAGATGTTACCCGAGATGGGATTTGAGGCAGATGATGGCGATCGCCTAGTCAGCGCCTTTTCTGGGGGCTGGCAAATGCGGATTCAATTGGGTAAAATTTTGCTGCAATCTCCCGATATGCTGTTGCTCGATGAGCCGACAAACCATTTAGATTTAGAAACCATTGAATGGTTAGAAACCTATCTAAAAAGCTCAACGATCCCCATGGTAATTGTCTCCCATGACCGGGAATTTCTAGACCGCCTCTGTACGCAAATTGTGGAAACCGAGCGCGGAGTGTCTACGACCTATTTAGGCAATTATTCCGCCTATCTGGAACAAAAAGCCGAGCAAAAAGCTGCCCAGCAAAGTGCTTACGAAAATCAGCAAAAGGAATTAGAGAAACAGCAAGCTTATATTGAACGATTTCGCGCCAGTGCCACCCGCAGTACCCAAGCCAAAAGTCGCGAGAAACAACTCGGAAAAATAGAACGCATCGAAGCCCCCATCAGCGACCTAAAAACGCTCCATTTCCGCTTTCCTCCCTCCCCCCGCAGTGGTCGCGACGTGGTCAATATCAAGGATTTAACCTACTTGTATGATGATAAAATCCTCTTCCTGGGGGCATCTCTGGGGATTGAACGGGGCGATCGCATCGCCATTCTGGGGCCCAATGGTTGTGGAAAATCCACCCTCCTGAGATTAATGATGGGCTGGGAACAACCCATAGAAGGCAGCGTCAGCCTAGGGAAACATAACGTGATTCCAGGTTATTTTGAACAAAATCAAGCGGAAGCCTTAGATTTAGATAAAACGGTCATGGATACCATTCATGATGAAGTCCCCGATTGGAAAAATGAGGAAGTACGTACCCTTTTAGGGGGATTCTTATTTAGTGGGGATACCGTTTATAAACAGGTGGAAGCCCTGAGTGGGGGAGAAAAAGCCCGGTTAGCCCTAGCCAAAATGTTATTACAGCCGGCGAATTTATTAATTTTAGATGAACCGACCAACCATTTAGATATTCCGGCTAAGGAAATGTTAGAGGAAGCGCTCCAACATTATGATGGCACCGCTATTATTGTCTCCCACGACCGTTATTTTATCTCCAAAGTCGCCAATAAGATTGTGGAAATTCGCGAAGGTGAATTTCACGTCTATCTGGGGAACTACCATTACTATCTGGATAAAATCGCCGAAGAAAAAGAAAAGGTGAAGTTAGCGGAAATTGCCAAAGCGAAAGCAGAAAAAGCAGCCGCAAAACGGGAAAAACAAAAAGCGAAACAAAAGGCCAAAAAGAAAGCGAAAGCGAATTAATAGGAATTCTTGACTATGTGGCACTTACAGCGCTTCGCGCTCGGCAAAAAGCAAGAGGCAAGAGGAAATAGCTTGGGGTACTTACGTTTGGGAAGTAATGAAAATCCCCTTTCTCAAGGGGGATTGAGAGGGATCTTCATTGCTTGCCTGCCTTTAATCTTACCCGTTCTATTGACTCCTGCGAGTCTCGCTCAAACCCCCATGGATGAGCCATCTTTTATTCCCTTACGACCGAATCCAGAACAATTTTGTCCCCAAGAACCTGCCATAGATCGCTTTATTTATCACATAATTTCTCCGGGAGAAACCTTAAGCCAGATTGCCGCAAATCATCAATTAATGCCGTCAACTTTAATGGGTCTCAATCGTTCCTTACGCAACGGACAAGTCCCCGTTGGCACTCAAATTGTGATTCCTCCTTATGATGGGGTCTTAGTGCGGATTCCAGTCGGTAAAACTTGGCGCGATGTAGCCGAAGCATACCGAGTTCCTGCTGATGCCCTATTTGAGGTAAATGGATGTCAACAGAACCCAGAAATGGTGTTTGTCCCAGGAGTCAATTGGTCTCCCGGTCGTCCTTCTAGGGAAATGCGCAGTCAGCTCTCGGCCTATCCCCTTCCGGCTGTTGCGCCCTTGCTCAAAGGATATGGTTGGTATTTAAATTCACAAACCTCAAGACGAGAATTTAATAGTGGTGTAGATATCCGCGCCCCCATTGGTACTCCCGTTTCGGCAGTCGGAGATGGTATCGTTGCTTATGCAGGCGATCGCGCTTCCTATGGTCAACTCGTCGTCATTAACCATCCTGGAGGACGACAAACCCGTTACGCTCATCTACAAACGATTCAAGTTTCCCCCGGTCAAAATATTCGCCAAGGAGACGTACTAGGAACCGTGGGAACAACTGGAAATCCCCAGTTTTCCATTCCCCATCTCCATTTTGAAATGCGCTATAAATCGGCTGTGGGTTGGGTGGCTGAAGATCCAGGGTTATATATCCAGGAATTGGGGCGGAATTTGCGTTATTGATAAATTTTGAAAGTCATGGGAAAACGGATTGCATTTGGTTGGTATGGCGGAAAATTTAATCATTTAAACTGGCTTCTGCCTTTATTACCAGAAGCTACCCATTACTGTGAACCGTTTGCAGGATCTGCGGCTGTACTCCTGAATCGTAAACCGTCTCCTGTTGAAACCTATAATGATATTGATGGGGAAGTCGTCAACTTTTTTCGGGTTCTGCGTGACCAACAAGAAGACTTGATTAAAGCAATAGCCTTAACCCCATTTTCCAGAGAAGAACTAAGAATTGCCGTACAAGAGCCCAGCGAACATTGTACAGAACTCGAAAGAGCGCGGCGTTTTTTTGTTCGCGCTCGTCAAGTGAGAACAGGACTAGCTCAAACTGCTAGCGTGGGAAGATGGGCCCATTGTAAACTGACTAGTCGAGCAGGAATGGCAGGAGCAGTTTCTCGTTGGTTAGGAAGCGTGGAAGGACTCTCAGAACTTGTGCAAAGACTGTTAAGGGTTCAAATTGAACAAGGGACAGCGATAGAAGTCATTAGGCGATATGATAGTGAAGAAACCTTATTTTATTGCGATCCTCCCTATCCCCATGATTCACGAGGAGATCGCCACGCTTACCGATACGAAATGACCGATGACGATCATCGAGAATTAGCGGCAGTTTTGAACCAGGTTAAAGGAAAAGTCGCTCTATCCGGCTATGGTTGTTCATTATTCGATCAACTCTACCAAGATTGGAACCGTACTGAAGCTCCCTCAAAACAATGTCTTTCAGTAAAAAAGCCTCGAACAGAGGTGCTTTGGACAAATTATGATTTGCCACGGGAGATGAGCCAATGTCAGAACCTATCGACATCCTCAATGCCGCTTTTCGACAAGCTAACACCAACTTAGAAGACTCTTTTATTGAAGATCCCCAGATCCGAGAATCGGCTGACTATGTTGCTCGTAATCTGAAAAATCGTGCAGGAGTTCGTATTTTAATGGCATGTTTATTGGCCAAATTACATCGACCAGATCTCGATATTAGAAAGCCATATACAGAAATTGGCGATCCGGACTGTTTTTCCGGTAGAACTTATGATGAGCGCTATATTACACCTTTCATTAATCAGCATAACTTGCCCTGTAATAATACTACTGCTTTTCTCACTCCCGCCCTAAGAAATCGCAATCTTCCACTGACTAAAGAGTTGAATCTTGTTGGCAAACCGCCACAGTTGTATCAAGCTGTTCTGAATTTACTCGATGATATTTATCGCCATCGAGTTTTACCTCATATTCTGATGACTGAGATTATTCGATTACTTTTGCTTGAAAGAAATCAACGCCAAGATAGGATAAACACATTAGTTGCAACACTGAAAACGGCTGAAGATGCAGTTCCTTTGTCTGCGGAGGAAATCATTAACTTGATTGAAAAACATATGAGTCTCAAAGGAACAAGTCGCATTCCTGTTCTAGTCGTAGCCGCAGCTTATCAATCGGCAGAAGAATTTCTTGGAGAAAAAGTCCTGACACTAAAATCCCATAATGCTGCTGATATACAAACCGGTGCTTTAGGAGATATTGAAATCACGTTGCTTACAGATGATAAAATTGTAACCAGTTATGAAATGAAAAGTAAGCGAGTCACACGTGATGATATTGATCGGGCTTTACAAAAATTGGTCTTAACTGGAAAGCGAGTCAATAATTATATTTTTATCACGACTGACACTATTGATCTCCAAACTCAGGACTATGCACGTTCTTTATATACTGAAACAAGTGGAATTGAGTTTGTTATTTTAGACTGTATTGGTTTTCTTAGACATTTTCTTCATCTTTTTCATAGATTACGGGGTGAATTTCTAGAAGCTTATCAAACCTTGATTTTAGAAGAACCACAAAGTTCTGTAAGCCAGCCAGTTAAGGAAGCATTTTTGGCAATGAGACAAGCAGCAGAGATAGATAATGATGAATAATTTTTCTCAAGCAGTGAACCGCGCAGGTTTCATATCATGTCCAATTAAACCGTCATGATTTCTCACCCTACCCGGTTCTTTAAACCTTATGATTTTCAACTAATAGGAGTCACTAAAAAATGGAAATTGAAGATTTAATTAATCGAAGAGAACTAGCTTCTCTCTCATTTAACAAAGAAAAAGAAGTGATCGGCTATTTAAGAAAAATGCCGGAAAATGAATCTTTTGAGATTATTTTGGAGATGATCAAACAGAATAGTGATATTTCATTGGTAGCGGCAAAAAAAGTCTTAAATAAAAACAAAAATAAAATCCAGAAGAAATCCAGAAGAAAATATTTTATGATTCACCGATTGAGAGTTATGTCTTACAGGGCAAGTATTCTCGTTTATCAACAGATTCTTGATACTGAAAACCTTGCTCCGTAAGACTTTCAGTATAAGTGAACTTCAAATTAGCATAATATGTCCTGAAGAACCCAGAAGTGCTATAACTGATGTAACACGAATCTCTGAATAATTTGCGTCACTTCCGTTGCCATCCGAGCATCCAATTCTACAGCTTCACGATCGCCATCTCCCAAATCCTTCCCGGCGCGTAACGTCATCGTCAAAGACTTCAATTGACCTCGGTATTCAAATTGTACAAAACAACTATACGTCAGTTCCGTACGATCGCGGTAAGAACTGCGCCCAAATCCCATTTTAGAGAGAATCACTGGATTCTGAATCTGTATACCTAATTTGGCGATCGCCACATCCACATAACGGGCACAATCTCGCCCTAAACAAGGCACTAATAGGGCAAGCTGAGAATCTCCCAATCCAGGGATGCGAGCGGATGAGGATAAATGATGATGCCAACCCACCATCGATAAAATTCGGGTGAGAACATAAGCTGGGATTGAATTTTCTCCAGGTTGAGTTGCACGAGATTTGACTTCATCCACAGCCGAGAGCAAGACTTCCCCATTACGAGTAATTTGTGGCTGGGTAGTAAAGGGTTCTTCCCCATATAATCCTTGAAAATCCAAACCCTCTTGTCCACTGAGTTCTTTCACCCAAGTTTCCAGATCGGCATAGGTTTGGAAACATTTAAATGCCGCTGCGATCGCATTAGAACTGCCGTAGGTTTCAGCATAGCTCACCAGATCGTTAATCGCACCCACCAAGGGATACACCGTCTCTGAATCTCCAATTTGTGCCCCTTCCAACTCTCCTGTTATCTGAGTTAGGGCATTAATCACCTGCAAAAACTTGGTTGCACTCCAAAACTCCACTTTCTCTAGCGCATTCCTCCCCAACCATTGGGCTTTAAATGCACCACCTGCCGATCCACCAATACAAATGCAAGCATTCTTAATATCCGGGTGCAGAAAATCTAAGCGTCTCTCATTAATTTTAGGTCTTTCCTTAAGTGGAGAATAATTTTTACACCCAGCATAGTATAAACTAGGGCATTGTTTCAGGCGATCGCCATAGCTTGAAACATCGCTCCGATAGGGAGAGCGCTCGATGGTGCGATCGAGAAATGCCATTTTCCAACTGTTATATCCCGCTTCCTCCTGAAAAAATTCAGCGTAGAGGAGATCGGGAGAAACCGATAGAGGTAGAGAGTTACGAGTCAAAAATGGCATAAACACACCCAAAATCTAGTCAAAACAGATCTGACTTTCATCATACCTGAAATTTCCTCCGGTTCGATCGATTCCACCTTCAGGATTATTTTTTTGAAAATTCAACACTTTTGATTTGGATTGAGGGATATCAGAGAATTACTTGAATAAATGGCCAGAGCGATCCAAATCAAACTAAAAGAGATCAAGTGAGTTCGAGTAAAGGGTTCTTGATAGAGAAACACCGCTAAAATTAATTGAATCGTTGGTTCGATATATTGCAGAAATCCCAAGGTTGAGAGGTTTATTCGTTTCACTGCTAGGTTAAACCAGAGTAAAGGTAAAGGAGCCACTAACCCACAACTAAATAATAGGAAGGTCAGGGGTAAACTGAGTCCAAAGTTACCCGAGCCGGTTTTTGCCCAATGCATGACTAGAGCGAGAGCAATGGGAGCTATCAGTAGGCTTTCAACAGCTAATCCAGGTATGGGTTGGATGGTAGAAAGTTTACGGACGAGACCGTATAATCCGAAGGAAAGCGCTAGACCAATGGCAATCCATGGGATTTGGCCTTGTTCCCAAATCAGATATCCCACGCCTATCATCACTAGGATAACGGCAATCCATTGGCCAATATTAAGCTTCTCTCGCAAAAACACAAAGCCAAGGAAAATACTGAACAGAGGATTAATGAAATAGCCTAAACTCGCTTCTAAAACACGATCGCTATTGACCCCATAGATATAAATGCCCCCATTGAGGGAGGTTAAGCCCGCTGTAGCCAGTAGAATAGCTAATGTTTTCGGCGATCGCCACAACCGCTTCACCTCAGTGAGTTGTTGCTGCATGGCTGACACGACCAATAGCAGCAGAGAAGACCAAATCATCCGATGACAGATGATTTCCATCTCTGGCAGCGCCTCAAAGAGCTTCCAATATAGGGGAATAAGCCCCCAAGTGCCATAGGCTAAAACAGCATAGAAAATGCCGATATTCAACTTGATTAAGACCCTTTGCATTTAAGTTTCAGTCAACACCTCTTCAAAATCGAAATCGGGAGCTGCTAACACATACACTAATGTAGGTAAATTCGCCGTTTTATCATGCAAGGTTTCATAATATTGGGGGTATTGGTGGGCTGGAATTAAATCCGGTTTAGCCAGTCCCAAGAAAATTAAATCGGCATTTTGGGAACTTTCGTGCAGAATATCTTCAAATAAACGTCCTTGGGAAACAATCACTTCGGCGATCGCCCCCAAACGCAATTGACCGATAAATTGTTCCAAATTCAACCGTGCTGATTCCGCCGCCGCTTCATCGGTAACAATAATTTTGACAAAAATTTGTGCCTGATGCCAATCGATATCAGTGCGCAGCAGATAAGCCAATAACAGCATTAACCCCCCATTGGCTTGCATTCCTCGCCACCAAATATCAATCCTGCGGTGCTTCCCAAACCCTCGTTCTGGGTTTTCCCGAAATACCAGGATACTCCGTTTGGCTTGGTGTAATTGGGCAATCATCTCACAATATTGATCTCGTCGTTGAGGGGATTCACTATCCCCCAACAACACCGTATTCGGAACTAAAGGCCCTAACCCATAGCTTTCCACCAAGCGTACCGCCCCTTCAAAAGGATCGGGGGCTGTAATCACTCGTACCAATGCTTGCACGCCTCGTTTTTCTACATATTCGCGGATCATCACTTGCAATTCTGCCTGCTGAGACAGATCCCGCGAACCTTCCGGAAGCACACTAGAAATGGTAATTAATCCTCGGTTATGGGTGAGAGCATCAGCAATCTCAATCAGAGGCCAGCGCTTGCGGGGAATACCTGATAGCACCAATAAATGGGGCCGCCAATTTTTCGGGTCTTCAGCATGATCGAGTTGGAGCAGTCCCTCCCGGAGAATAGCCATCCAAATCCCTCGCCGAGTATCTCCCCAAGTGGCTTCGAGTTCCTGTCGTTGCAACCAGATGAAAATCGCCAGAACGATAATGGCGGCAACCACAGTAGCCATGGCATCAATTAAGAACATGACCGCTAAACAGCCGATCGCCCCTAAAATGGACAGATACCAGGGCACTTTAAAGGCAGGGCGATAGGAGGGACTTTGTAAAAAGCCTTCTATACCTGCTGCAACATTGAGAACCATGTAAGTGGTAAGGAAAAACATGGTCAGAATGGGAGCAATCAGATCCAGTTCTCCCAAAGAGACCAAGGCAACTGCCACACCTAACGTAACAATTGTCCCGATACGCGGTTCATCCTCTCGACCACTTCCGCTTCCCAAAAAGCTCAACCAGTCTGGAAGAACTCCATCTCTGGCTAAGGCTTGTAATACCCTAGGGGCCCCTAAAATACTTCCCAAGGCACTTGATAGGGTGGCTCCCCAAACCCCCAATAAGATCGCCGGCCCCCACCAGGACATCTGTTGCATAATCAGAGGCTCGGCAATCAAACTGCCCGCATCCGATCGCATGGCCAGAATTACCGGCAAAATCATATAGATCACATATCCCGTGCCTACCGCTGCTAGAGTACCATCAGGGATCGAGCGTATTGGGTTTTTCAAGTCTCCTGACATGCTCACCCCAGACATGATTCCAGTAACCGCAGGAAAGAAGACGGCAAACTCTGCCCAAAAGGATGTGCTATTTTCTGGAGGCGATCCCACCCATCCCATCGGGGTAACATCAGGAAGAGCTGAACCCCAGACAAAAGAGGTCAGCGATAATAGGATTGCCCCCATAATAAAATACTGAGCTTTAATGGCAACACTGGCGGAAGTGAGGGCGACAATTCCTACCAAAATTGTCGTGATAATGCCCACATAGAGCTGATTAAGAGCGGGAAAGGTTGCGGCGACACTTTCGGCAAAACCGATGGTATAGAGGGCGATGGAAAGGCTTTGAGCAAAATATAAGGGAATACCGACAGCTCCTCCGGTTTCAATGCCTAAGGAGCGACTAATCATATAGTATGCACCGCCTGTGCGCACAACGCGATCGGTGGCAATGGCAGAGATCGATAGGGCTGTGAGGAAGGTAATAGCAGTAGAGAGGGTAACGATCGCCAATGTGGGAATCAGTCCCACACTACCCACTACCCGTCCAAACCGCAAATACATGATCACCCCTAGGATGGTTAAGATCGAAGGGGTATAGACTCCACCAAAGGTTCCTAAGCCCGTTTTTACTGGCTCGTCTGATGCAGATATTTGGGATACTTCAGCACTTGAGCTGTTTTTTTTCATAAAGGGAATAGGGAATAGGGAATAGGAAATAGGGAACAGCCAATCTCTGCGTCTCCCCATCCCCCCATCTTACCGATCTCCGCGTCCTGGCCATTAATTCGTCGATTCTAAAATCCGGTCTTGGGGGAGGAAAGAGCGATCGCGAGAAATGGCTGCTACCGGTTCAGTGAGGGTAAACTCACCACTATCAATCCAGTTTTTCAGGGCGATCGCCACTTGGCGAGCTCGGTAGAGGCTGGCTAAGGGAGCGGTACGCACGGGGGTTCCTTCGATGGTAATTTTACCACTTTTGAGTTGGGCATAACTAACCAAGCCAAACGTGGGGCGGTTGCGTCGGGGAATGGAAAAATCGACAATGGGAGCCACCAGATCTTTATCCTGCACAGCACAGCATTGTACGACTTCTTCATTCAGAACAGGTAGGGGAACGCCTACCCCTAACATCAAGGAAGGGCCATAGTTTTTAAAGTAACAGCCTCTCACCCATTCTCGGCTCATTTGTTTCGCATCTCCAACGAGGGCAAGGGTGGCAGCCGGGCCGATGGGGGTACGATTAGGAAGACGCTTTTGTAGGGGAAAGTGTTGGGTTCCCTCCCAGGTAATATAACCGATCGCCCCGCCGATAAAAATCCGTGTTCCAATGCCAATCCAGCTTAACTCAGGGTCATTGAACAGGGGAGAAAGGGCCCCAGCATTGGCGTATACCGCGTTACCGAGGCGGGGCAGCAGGGGCCCTAGGTAGGTGTAGAGGGGGCGATCGCCACCATTGACTCCAACAATAAAGTTCTGGTATAAATTGCGAGGATTATAGAGATAAAACTGGTTAATGCTCTCTTTACTAATATTGGTCTCAAAGGATTCTCTGGGGTAGCAATCTGTACTTTGACCCAGGGCCCGTAGATGTAAGGATTTGCCCGCAATCAAGTCTTCAATTGCCTGGCCTCCCCCCCGATCTTTGAGGGTTTCGCCTTCTCGTGTTTCTGCGATCTGCGTGGCCCCTAAATACAGATCTACGGCTCCAAACCCAGAGTAAGCAGGTACTCCATCAATCCAGCATTGACGGATTTTGATCGGTGGATCGGTTTGCCCGAGGTTGAGCATTGCCCCGGAAGATTCCATGGGTTCAAAGGTTCCGGTGGCGATCGCATCGACCTGTTTGGCGACTTCAGAAACCGTGCTTTCAGCAACTCTAGCTTTCAGTTCTTCTACGGTAACCACCACGGCTTCTTGGCGGCGAATTTTATGATTGATTTCAGCAACGGTACGCATGGGTTAAGAGATATCCAGAGTAATGATCGAGGGTGGATACTGGGTAGATAGGGGAGGTGCGGGAACCATACCCCCTCGAAAATCGAGCAGTTGTACCAGAATCAGATAGGCGATCGCCAAAAGTAACGAAATGGCTCCGGTCAAAATAGCCACAAATTTAGAGCGGTTCATGGTGAGAGAGTAAGGTTTATAGAGTTGGAGTGGGTTTCTGCTCGATGGACAGGGAAGTCCAAGTCTAGGAAACCCAAGAATTATAGCGCTTCGTACGGGTAATGGGGATGGGGCGATCGCTATTTTAACTTTACTGCTATCTGGCTCATGACGATCGCTCATTGCAAAGGTCGTGCCAAAGGCAAATATCATGTTTTAGTTTTCTCATAGCAATAGCAGCAACTCTCTCCAATTACCAAGGCGTACCAATCATTGTGAACGCAGCCCAATAATAAGGATGGGAAAAAGACACACTTCCCTGAGCCAAATCCTTCGGCAAGGTAATCCCCCCTTGTCCTCTCGTTCCCCGCAACTGTCCCCCATCCAAACTCACTTCACCTTGCAACATCGCCAACTGTACTCGACGCAGAGCTTCGGCACGAGTCGGTGCAGATTCTAGCTGGTCATAAAACTTACTCATTAGAGCCAACGTCCCCAAATCGCTACTATACCAAAGACTAGCCAAGGCCGACTTCGCCCCAGACATCACGGCCAACCCTGCAAACCCCAACTCCGCGTCCTGACTTCCTAAGGCCGTTCGACAAGCGCTCAATGTCAACAATTCCACACGAGGATCGCCCCAGTCTAAGTCTGTCATATCCGGTAGTTGTATCTGCGACTCCCATAGCTGAATAAATGAATTATCTGGAGCGCCATCTTGGAAATCCGCATGAGTTGCCAAATGAACAATCGGAAATTGTCCCGTCTGATGTTCTGCCTTTAAATTCTCCAACGTAAACTCTTGATTGAGAAAAGCATCTTCTCCTCCAATCTCCTGCAACTCTACGGGAACTGCGGGTAAAGGAGGCATCTCAGAAAACTCCGAAGCCCCCATTGCCAAAACCTTTGCCCCCTGCAAATTCCGATACTCTGGCAGCGTCAAACTAAAACTAGGCACCAAACCCAAGCTATACTTCTCGATTAAAAAATCTTCCCCATCATGCAAAACCGCCATAGGTAGAGACCTGAGTCCTGCATCTGGAATCATCACCAGCGTATCGATTCCTTGTTCTTCTAACGTCGATTCGAGTGGCTCAATCAGCAATTTATGTAACTTCTGCGCTGGACTTAAATAACTTGTTGTTCGCAACTTAAACTGATTCGTCACTTCCTGACGCAATTCATTGACAAGCGCCATTACCTGTTCCCGTTTTACCCCTGGAAAATCGACGTGAATGGGGTCGTCGTTCCCTGTAACTAAAATCAACTGTAATGTATCTTCTGCATGGGGCCGACATGCAGGAGATTGCTCAACACCTTCTGCCTCCACAGCCGTAGGAACTGGACAAACCAGTGCCGCATTCTCTCGCAACTGCCGACGACTAAATACCACATAAATCAACCCCGTTTTCACTGAGATTTCTTGGCTGGCTTCCTCTAACCCATTCTGAATTTCCCGCAACTGCAAAATCCGGGTATTATCCTCCAAGCCTAAATATATTTCATATTCACGGGTAAATTGAGCTTCTAAAGCGGCGATCACCTGATCTAAGCTTACTTGATCGGCAGAAATGGCGATCGCCTGCCCCCTATTCTCCCGTCCTAGTAACACCGAATTGACTGAATTCCCCACACCATTATCACTATTCTCTAAACTTCCCTCTTCAAACCCTATTGCTGGAAACTGCGGTGTAGAAGGAATCTGAGCGCTACCCCCACCTCCATCATTACCATTACCGCTACCATTGCCACTGTCTCCATCAGAAGTAGAGGGAGCAGGCGTAGGAAACTCTGAAATAGAAGGACGCTCTGTCGGAATCAAAGGATTAGGAAACGTTGGAGGGGTTACAGGGGAGAGCGGCGGCACACTTGGCTCAATTGTTGGCTCTCCCACAGGATTATTAATTGGCTCAACTATTGTTGGCGGGGTAACTGTTATCGGTGTTGTGCCATCATCAGTCACAACTTGTATAGTTCCCAACCTAAAGGAATCAGGAAATTCTTGATTCGACAGGGTAAAGGTTCCCGTTGTAATCACTCCTTGAGTCCCGTTGACTCCACTATTGCCGATCACAAAGGGTTGTATCGGTGTATTCAACCTACCTCCCTGATGGCGAATTTCAATCGTTCCCCCACCCAATCCCCCTGCGGTAGAAATACTGGCATTCTGGCCATTTTGGTCAACAAATGTTCCTGTTGCCTGGAAAAAGGCCCCCGTAGACTCTGCAAACACATTCCCCCCAGTCCCTGCTGTGCCACCCTGAGCATTAATAAAGCCAACTTGCACATTACCAATGGGGTCAAGAAAGACAGAACCTCCATCTCCTGTTGTTGCACTCGAATCAATATTACCGGTGCTAATTGAGACTTGTGCTTGGACATTAATATCACCGCCTGCCGTGTCTCCAGTAGCAATCAGATTACCAGTCGTAATGCTACCTGTAGGACTGGTTAGAGAAAGGTTAGCGCCACTGCCAGGAGCTGATGTGTCCAGATTTCCGGCTTGAATATTCCCTTGATTACTGGTTAAATTCAGAGCTTGGCCGCTGGTACTGATATCTCCTGTAGTCAAATCATTAACAGTGGTAATCGATAAGCTATCGGTTCCTGTAGAGGCATTACCTTGGATACTTAAGGTATTCAAGGGGTTCATTTGACCAATGTCACCATTCAGGCTAACCGCCCCCGTGCCTGGTTCTAAGGTTAAGGTAGCATTGCCATCAACTGTACTGCCAAGATTGAGGTTACCCTCTCCTGTTCCTGTACTCAGCAGTGCATCTGTACCGAGATTGACTGCACCATTGAGGTTGATATCATTATTGGCCGTGGTAATATCTGCATTCAAGTTGATTTGAGCTGCATTCAAGGTAATCGAGGCGTTATCGTTCCCTGTCAGTGTGCCATTGATAGTTTGACTCGCTCCAGTGAGAATCCTAACAGGGTCTTGAAACGTTAAACTCCCTTCAGTCACTACTGTTCCAGACAACGTATTGCGTCCAACGGCGATCGCCTGAAATCCATCTTGCCAATTTTGAATATCTTCACTGCTTATTTCTAACGTATTGGAGTCATTCGTATCTGTTCCTCCCAGTCGAATATTTTGGCTCTCTGTAAAGGGTTCTAGGGTTAGATTTCCAGTTCCAGCGAGGGAACCGTCAAAACTCATATCATCTGCAATCAAAGTAATGTCACCGAGGGGAACAGAATTACCCACTGCACCAAAAAATCTTAGACTTCCTGTACCCGTTTGTACAGTCAAATTTTGCGTCCCTACTGTTGTCCCATTAACCGTATTATCAAAAGTCAGATTACTATTATTCGTGCGCAAAGTAACGTTACTTCCTAAAATAACAGAATCGTTATAAGCCTGCTCTCCTGTAGTACTAATATCTCCATTAATCCGAGTCGTTCCCCCTGCATTAGTCCTGACTTGAGTGGTGTTAATCGTATCATTGATTTCAGTCAAGCCTGTACTATCAAGAGTGAAATTAGCCAAGGGATTTTTGCTACCAATTTCCCCATTAAAGGTGATATTTCCTGTCCCTGCATCCAACTTTAAATCTTGGGTAAAATCTTGGCTTCCCTCAATAGTCTGCTCAAAGGTGATATCTCCATTTTCACTCTCTAAAGTCAGGTTATTATTCACTTGTACCGAACCGTTATAGGTTTGCACTCCAGTAGTCATTACATTGCCATTCAGGATAGTATTTCCATTCAGGGTTAAACTATTTAAGGGGTTCATACGCCTACCAACCATAGCAGAAAAAGTAATATTGTCGCTATTGGCTGTTAAATCGTGAGTGCCCTCAATAGTATTGTTTAAATTAATCGATTCTCCATTACTTTCTAAGGTAATATCATTGACTAAAGTCAAAGGTGGATCGATCGCTATATCTCCATTAGAAGTCAAATTAGCGCCTAAATTTAGGCGCTGACTCCCTTGAATATTTAATTGGCCGGCGCTTTGAATACCACTAATCCCTAAAACTGTACTCACGGTATTTAGAGGTGGAGCAATTAAGATATCGCCAGTATCAAGAAAGATATCGCCAGAACGACTAATTGCAGCAAATTCACTGCCTTTAATATACAGGGGGTCAGTTGCTGTACCAATGGCGTTGGCATCTAAAAGAACGTTTCCATCAAAGATCGCTGAATTAACAGGGGAGCGATCTAAGATATTTCCCGTGGCAATAAATTGACCGGTTTGATTGGGACTTAAAGTTAAGGTGTTGAAAAATTCTAGAGTTTCTCCTTTGAGAACAAGCGTATATTGTCTAGCAGGAGCAGAATTGCTGCTATTGTTGAGATCTAAGGCTGCAATACTAATTGTGCCGGTATTTTCAATGGTGACCGTTCCTGAACTCTCAATCTGTTGGGCAATTTCTACTTCATTCAAACTAAACTGTCCGGGAATATCTGGACCGATAAAAATAGTAGCATTTGGATTTTGAGGTCGGATCAGTAAATTACCTGTGCCGGAAATTTTATTGTTAATAGAGGGTAAATCAGAAATAAGGCTGATGTTACCTGTGCCAGCACTAATAGGAGCTTGAACATTTAAGGCAACCAGATCTGTAGTGGCTGCCTCAATATTAATATCTCCTCCTCCAGAGTCAATACCCACTTCAATATTGATTCCATTTCCCGATCCTACGCTGGTTCCTGTGAGATTAATTTCTCCACCACCAGAGTTGAGAGATGCCGTTAGACTAATACCATTACCACTACTTTCTCCAGTCATGTTAATATCACCACCTTGCGTGGTAATGGGCGCATTGACAGTGACGGATCTGCTCTGACCTTGGAAGTTTAAATTAAGGGAGTCCGGAGTAGTGAGATTACTGTCAAAAATTGGCCGATTGATAAATATTCCACCTTCTGCATTTAAGGTTAAGGAACTATTGCCAATGTCATCAAAATCCAAGTCAGTGGATAAGGTGATATCACCCTGTTGACTGCCTCCAATTCCTGTGGTAATTTCAACGTTTGAGCTGTTTTTTAAGGCATCTCTAACTAAGTCAACTCCTAATTGTGCGGTATCTCCTGTGGCGGAAAAGGGATTGCTGCTGTTAATCTCGATATTGCCCGCTCCTGCAACAATCTCCACATTATAGGGATCGATTAACCAGGTTCCGCCCTCTCCAAAGGGGGCGGAAGTATCTGGGGTTTGGGTAATGTCTAAATATTGTAGTCCACTGGTTTCAATGAAACCTCCGTTGCCGGACAGTTGACCTCCTTTGGCACTTAGGGTTCCATATATTCTGGCGCTTTCTTCGGCAAAGGCTATGATGTCCCCACCATTTCCTGCTTCTAAGGCATCTGCGGAGATAATAGAATTTGGGTCGATAAAGGTACGGAATGCATTGGGTAAAATGCCTTGTCCTTGTCTATCTCCACCGATAAAAATTCTGCCCCCTCCGTTGGTTCCAGAGGCGTTTATGTTGGCATCAATGACTCCTATTTGTTCTCCTAAGAGATGGATTTCTCCACCTTGCTTGGCAAAAACATTTAGGTTCCCTGATGTGATGTTGAGTCCACTTTGGGAGGGTAAATTTATGTTACTTCTGGTTAATTCAACCTGTCCGTTTTGATTGACTTTAATTTGGCTGGCATGACTGAGAAAACCACCGGTAATTAATTCGGGTAATGAAGAAGGTTGGATGTTTCTTTCTTCGGTTGTGGGAGTTTCGGATAAAGGCAGATCTAGCGTGAGTAAATGACCGTGTTGGGAAATGCGGACAACTTGTTGACCGGGAATGGCGGCAATGGTAATTTTTCCTCCAGGTGCTTCTAGGGTTCCGAGGTTAATGACGGTTCCACCTAAGAGGGTGAGTTGTTGTTGAGAATTAAGGGTTAACTTTCCTTCGTTGATAATTACGCCGGGATTATGGTAGGGAAATTGAAATTCACTGGGTGTACCGATTAAGTCAGCGTAGTTATTCTCTCCTTGATGATTAAACCAGGTATCTCTGCCGAATCCGATCGCCGTGGCAGTCGTCGCAGTGAAGTCTGCGGGGACGTTGAGCTGGGCATTCGGACCGAAAATGATGCCCGCAGGGTTCATCAGGTAGAGGTTAGCATTACCACCAACCACTTGTAGGAGTCCGTTAATTAGGGAGGCTTCACCCCCAACCACACGACCGAGAATATTTTGAATGTGGGGCCTAGCGATGAAGTTGGCGACTTCTCCAGGGTTTAAACCGAGTTGTTGAAAACTGTGGAAAAGATTGGAACCCGCTTGAGTTCCACCTGTAATGTTATATTGATTGCCGATCGCATTAACTTGGGTTCCGGTTGCGTCTCCTGCTGGGGCGATCGAGGTTTGAGCATAGGTGGGTAATGCACAGGACAGGCAGACACAGAGGGAAGCAATGGATTTCCACATGATGAGGTTAGCCTAAGAGTATAGCTCTTCCCCATGATAGCTCTGGGATTTTTGAATCTCTGAAGTTTATCCGGTTTTCCCTATTCTCTATTCTTTTATTCCCTATTCCCCATTCCCTGCTCATAGATTAAGATGAACGAGGATCGGCCACAATTGACCGGATTAGAGTATCCTGAATACCCAAAGATGCTGACCGAACTCTTGAGATAGCCTGTATTCCTCCCTTGTCTACACTCTTGCCACCCGAGCAAATGAGCGCTGTGCCAATTCCCCAACCTTCCCCCCAACCCACCGGCAATTCAACTCCCCAATTGCCCACCAGCACCCCCAAACCTGTGAGTGAGGATCAAACCCCAGTCCATGCTCTGAAGGAATTGGTGGCCCGTCTGAGGCGAGAGCAAAACAAAATTCAAGATCTGTTAATGTCCTTGGGATTTGCCCTGCGCAGTTTTAACAACCTCAATCAATTTCTAGAGTTAATTCCCTTGATGGCAGCACGGGTAACGGATGCAGATGGGGGCGCTTTGGTTTTATTTCAAGCCAATGGCAAATTGAAACTTGAACAAATGCATTGTCATGACTCCCATCAATGTCAAGATATTCGCCAAGCCCTAGAAACGGTTAATACTCAACTGAGTGGTCGCCATGGCAGATCGCTGAATATGGAAGAGATGACGGTTTTGCTCGATCGCGAAGTGAATCATTATCTCGGTTCCCATACCCAATTATTTGGTACAGCCGTAATTGTGCGCAAAACGGAACGGGGGAGATTATATGTATTTAGTCGCAACTCTGACTATACCTGGACGGAAACTCGCGAGAAATTACTGCGTTTAATCGCCGATCAAACGGCCGTGGCGATTGAAAATGATGAGCTGTCGGCAGAGCTACGCAAAAAAGAACGACTGGATCGGGAATTAGAAATTGGTGCAGAAATCCAAAATCAACTCTTACCCCATACCTATCCCCAAATTGAAGGACTTAAACTGGCCGCTCGCTGTCAAAATGCTAACCGAGTTGGAGGAGATTACTATGATTTTATCTCCATCCATCCCCCAGAATGGTTAAAACGCTCTGGTACTCAGGCTCAACCGTCGAGGCGCTGGTGTATTACGGTAGGGGATGTCATGGGAAAAGGGGTTCCGGCTGGTTTAATCATGACGATGTTGCGGGGAATGCTGAGGGCGGAAGTACTCAATGGGCATTCTCCTTCGCGAATCCTTCAACATCTCAATCATGCGATGTACCAGGATTTAGACCAAGCGAACCGCTTTGTGACCCTGTTTTATTCTGAGTACGATCCTTCGACCCAGGTTTTATCTTATAGCAATGCGGCCCATAATCCGCCTTTGCTCTGGCAAGCCTCGAATCAGTTGATCCAACGTTTAGATACGATGGGGATGCTGATTGGTTTGGATCTCAACTCAGAATATGAAGATGCACAATCTCAACTGTATCCAGGGGACATTATTCTCTACTATACAGATGGGTTTACAGATGCATCCAATCGTAAGGGCGATCGCTTTGATGAAGAAAACCTGATTGAAGCCTTCCAATTGGCCTGTCAGCATTACGCCAATCCCCAAGCTATTCTAGATTACCTGTTCGATCGGGTGAATGAGTTTATGGGGCCGGGGAATGACCATCGAGATGATATGACCCTTGTGGTGATGCAAGTTGACCCTCATAGATAATCAGTGGTTCATTAGAAAGGTGAGTTATGACTTTAGGTTCTAAGTTTAGTCTGTATGGTGTTGGTGGTTTCTTCAGTGTTGTTTTAGCTCAACAGACTGATGCCGATCTGATGGCAAATGTCAAGACGGCTTTTGCTAATTTTATTGAAAGTGGACAGGTTTGGGCGTTTATCTTAGGGATTATTTTGGGCTATATCATTCGCCAAATTACTACCTATGGTGGTTAGGGTTCGTTAACGAGGAAACACGACTATGACTGAGAAAAAAACCTGGAGCGATCGCTTTGAGAGTGCTTTACATCCGGCGATCGCCCATTTTAATGCGAGTATCGGATTTGATATTGAGCTAATTGAATATGATATCGCCGGTTCCATCGCTCACGCCCAAATGTTGGCCCACACGGGGATTATTTCTGCATCGGAAGGGGAGCAACTGGTGGAAGGTTTGCAACAGGTTTTGCAGGAGTATCAACGGGGAGAATTTCAACCGACTGTTGATGCGGAAGATGTGCATTTTGCGGTGGAACGACGGCTAACAGAAATTACGGGAGATGTAGGCAAGAAACTGCATACCGCTCGCAGCCGCAATGACCAAGTGGGAACGGATACGCGGCTCTATCTGCGCGATCGAATTGGTAAAATTAAAACGCAATTACGGGAATTTCAGCGGGTTTTAATTGATTTAGCCGAGCAGAATATTGAAACTCTCATCCCCGGTTATACCCATCTACAACGGGCCCAACCCTTGAGTTTAGCTCACCATTTGTTAGCTTATGTGGAAATGAGCCAACGGGACTGGGAGCGGTTAACGGATGTGGCGAAACGGGTGAATATCTCTCCCTTGGGTTCTGGAGCGTTAGCGGGAACCACGTTTCCTATCGATCGCCACTATAGCGCTAAGTTATTGGGATTTGAGCGCGTGTATAACAATAGTTTAGATGGAGTGAGCGATCGCGATTTTGCCATTGAATTTGCCTGTAGCGCCAGCTTAATTATGGTGCATTTATCCCGGTTAGCCGAAGAGGTCATTCTCTGGTCTTCCGAAGAATTTCGCTTCGTCACCCTCAAAGATAGCTGCGCCACCGGTTCGAGCATTATGCCCCAAAAGAAAAATCCCGATGTTCCCGAACTGGTGCGGGGTAAAACTGGACGCGTCTTTGGTCATCTACAAGGGTTACTGGTGTTAATGAAGGGGTTGCCCTTAGCCTATAATAAAGACTTACAGGATGACAAAGAAGCCCTCTTTGATACGGTCAAAACCGTACAAGCCTGCTTAGAAGCTATGACTATTTTAATGGCAGAAGGCTTAGAATTTCGTCCATCCCGTCTCCAAGAAGCTGTTGAGTCTGACTTCTCTAATGCCACCGATGTAGCGGATTATCTGGCAGCTAAGGGGGTTCCCTTCCGAGAAGCCTATAACTTAGTGGGGAAAGTAGTGAAAACCAGTCTAGGGGCTGGAAAACTACTCAAAGACCTGAGTTTAGACGAATGGAAAGCCTTACATGAAGCCTTTGAAGCCGATATTTATGAGGCGATCTCTCCCCGTCAAGTCGTAGCCGCCCGCAATAGCTATGGGGGGACAGGGTTTGAACAGGTTCAGCAAGCCCTAGATATGGCTCGGTCTCGCTTAAACTCCGATACTTAGACCATTTCTTTTCAGGATTGCTAGTTATCCGGATCGAGGTTAATCCTTAATAGACAAGGGGCTAGAGGCCCCTTGTTCAATGCATCTTCAAATAGAAATGGTATCAGCTCCCATCAGAGGTTGCTTCAACTTCATTCTCTTCCTTTTCCTTCTCCTCTTTCTCATTTTGGAGACTATCCATCGGAGAACGTCTGCTGGTATAGCCCCGATGAGTCCGTTTACGGAACTTACGAGCGTATGCTAGGTTTCTTTGAGCCTTTTCTTTTTTCGGATTACGGCGTTTCGCCATGTTCACCTCATTGGAAATCACTGATGGCACAGAAGAGTCATTATAACCCTTCTGTGGACACATCAGCAAGTTCCATTAGCCCTCAGATTCAAGCCTCGACGTTGACAAACGAACAGGGTAAGATGATCAAACCTCTTGTTCAGTCCCTAACAGGGCAAAGTATTGCCTGTGAAGTACACGATTAAATTTTCTCTCACCATCTCCCTATTCCCTAATTCCCTTGATTGATTTCCTATGAGCCGTCTGTGGCAAATTTTTCAAACTGTTCTTGGACTCATTTTCCGCCATCCCTTGGTGGGAACGAGTGTTGTGCCGATTCTGCCCGATGGACGTGTCGTCTTAGTGCAGCGCAAGGATGATGACTCCTGGGGCTTACCTGGAGGATTAGTCGATTGGGGAGAAACGATTGAGCAAGCAGCAGTGCGAGAAGTGGCGGAAGAAACTGGCTTAACAGTAGTGAGTATTAGGCGATTAGTTGGGGTATATTCTGCACCCGATCGCGATCCGCGCATCCATTCCGTTTGTATTATGGTGGAAGCACAAGTAGAAGGGGAGATCAATATTCAAGATACCTTGGAAATTCAAACTGTCCAAGCTTACGACTGGTCGAATTTACCCGAAGGTAACCTTTCCCACGATCATCGCCAACAAATTGACGATTATCTCCAAGGAAAAACAACCCTCGCTTAAGGTGAAGGGGGAACTAATCCAAACTCTTGAGAGAGTGTCTATTACTTACAGCACAAAGTGCTGTTATAGAGTATAGCGTTTCTCTCTTCTATGAGGTACAGCTTGAAGCCTTAGAACCTAAGCCATACAAGCTATTGCAAAGCAAGCCTAAGCGCTATACACTGTTGAACCCCCAAAGCTATGTACCACAATCCTATTCCCTAGCGCAAAGCGATACATACGATCTTTGATTAATTATGGCTCGATTTTTACACCTGTCGGATGTTCATTTGGGATTCGATCGCTATGATAATGCAGAGCGAACTAAGGATTTCTTCTTTGCCTTTAAGGATGCCCTAGAGAAATATGCGATCGCCGAATCGGTCGATTTTGTCATCATTGCGGGAGATTTGTTTGAACATCGCCAGATTCTCCCGGCGACCCTGAACCAGGCACAGATTGGTTTAGAATTGCTGCAAAAGGCAAATATTCCGGTTTTGGCGATCGAAGGCAATCATGATAATCTCCCCTATGGGACGCGCACCAGTTGGCTACGCTATTTAGCTGATAGTGAACTGCTCATTTTACTCGAACCCAATGCTGAACAAGCTTACGATCTGTGGACTCCGGAAACACGACAGGGAGGCTATATCGATCTGCCTTGTGATGTGAGAGTGATTGGATCTCGCTGGTATGGTGCATCCGCTCCAAAAGCTATTCTTCAGTTAGCAGACTCGATTCAACACTTGCCCGATCCTCCAACTTATCAGATCATGTTATTCCACCATGGTTTAGAAGGACAAATTTCTCGCTATTCGGGAGCGCTGAAATATGATGAGTTAAGACCTCTTAAAGAGGCTGGAATTGATTATTTAGCCTTGGGTCATATCCATAAACAGTATACGGCTGAAGGATGGATTTTTAATCCGGGTTCAACGGAAGCCAATAGTATTGCAGAGGGACAGGATCAAAACCCAAGAGGGGTATATTTAGTTGCTCTTGAGAAGGGTGAAATACAGACACAGTTAAAGCGAGACTATTATCAACGGCCGATTGTGCGACTTAAGCTGAAAGTCAATAAGCAGCAAACACAAGAGGAAGTCGAAGAAGCAGCCGAGAAAAAAGTAAGTGAGGAAATATACAGAATAAAGGAGGCGATCGTTGAATTGCGAATTGAAGGACAATTAGGATTTAATCGGTTAGATATTAACGTCCGCAAATTACGGCAAAGATTGCATGAACAAAGTCAAGCGCTCATTTTCTTGCTCAAATATGAAGTCACCGGAACTGAGTATGAAAGTCCTTTCCCCAAAGGTGGAGAACCTCCTAAACGAGAGGAAATTGAACAACAAGTTTTTGAAGATTTACTCAGTGCCAATACCCGTTATCAGCCTCAAGCGGAACCTTTGTCAAAAGGATTAAGAGTGTTAAAACAACAAGTGTTGGACAGCGAGCATCCATCAGTTCTTTATCGGTTTGTGGAACAACTTTTGACCGATGAATGATGATTATCAAGGCGTATTCTACTGCTGATTTAAGCCTGGACTAACTCAATGGGAAGCGTGATTTCAAACGTTGTTCCTTTGCCGATTTCAGAAAAGACTTCGATTGTCCCCTGATGTTTCTCGATAATGCGATAAGAAATGGCTAAACCCAAACCCGTTCCTTTGCCAATTGGCTTGGTTGTAAAAAACGGGTTAAAGATCTTATTGCGAATTTCTTCCGGGATTCCCGGACCATTATCTTGAATCTTAACCTGAATTCTATCTGGATTGATTTTATCCGTTGAAATTGTGATCTGTTTAGGCTCAATTTCACTACTTAACAAAGCATCAATTGCATTCACAATTAAATTTAAAAATACTTGGTTGAGTTGGGATGGATAACAAGTAATATCCGGTAATTCTCCATAAGCTGTAATGATTTCAACTCCTAATTTAAGTTTGTTACCAAGAATAATCAACGTACTATCTAAACCTTCATGAAGGTTAACATCTTTTACTTCTGATTCATCTAAACGGGAAAAGTTTCTTAAAGAGGAGACGATATTTTTAATTCGGCAGGTTCCCATCCGCATGGAGTCCAAGATTTTGGAAAAATCAGATTGGATGTACTCAAAATCAATTTCTTCCATCTTTTCTGTAATTTCTGTCCTAACATCTGGATAAAGTTCCTGGTAAAGACTCAGTAAATCTAAAAAGTTATCTAGGTATTCTTGGGCATGGCTAATATTGCCATAAATAAAACTAACGGGATTATTAATTTCATGGGCTATTCCGGCAACCATTTCGCCCAAACTTGACATTTTTTCCGTTTGAATCAGTTGAGTTTGAGTGTCTTTTAAGGCATCTAATGTTTCCTTTAACTCATGAGTTCTCTCTTCAACTCTGTTTTCCAAAAAGGATTGCGCTTCTGAAAGTTCATAGAGCTGTTTTTTGACTTTTTGAATGAGTTGATTGAAGGCATTCGCTAAGATCCCAACTTCATCATTAGTCAGGACGGGGGCTTCGAGATCGTAATTAGAGTCAGCCGTCACTTTTTGGGCAGTCTGGGTTACTAATTCAATGGGCCTAGCAATTTTTCTTCCGGTATAAAAAGCTAAGACAAATGCCATGGAAGTAGAAACCGTTAGACTAACAAAAATGACAACTTTGCGGATTTTTTTTGCCTGCTTAGTTTGCAAGGATGCCTTTTCTTGATCATCCTCCGAAATTTGTAAAAGTTTGTTGAGTTGATTGCTTAATCTCTCAAATTGAATGTCAATTTCTTGACTCTCTTTCTCCAGAACAGCTAGCAAAACTTGTTGTTGAGCATTGCCTCGTTTGTCTGGTGATAATCTCAGGGGATCGACTTGAGGTAGGATTTCCGCAAAGCGCTCGGCATAATTATCTATGACTATCTGGGCTTGTTCGCAAAAGCGATCGATAGATTGGGCTGCGCTTCCTGAAAGATCTCCTAATTGATTTAGTTCCCTTACTAAGCCTTCTATGTAATCAATATCTTCTTCAAATTGCTGTATCTTGTAACTGAACCATAGGGCTTCTTCTACTGTACTAATGAGTTTATAGGGGTGGGCTTGAATTTTGAAGATGTAAGTTTCTAGGTCGTGCAGTAGCTCTTCTTGTTGAATGGCTTTGGTCAAACTTTTCTGTGCTTGTTCTTCATAATAATCGCCAATTAAAAATCCGATAAATGTTCCAGAAATGGAGATACTCACTACTAGGAGGTTGGTGTAACCAATTTTTTTGAAGATACTGGAAACTTGCCAGTGGGTAAGCCACTGTTTCATGGGTAATTACTCCATGCTTGCTGGACTGGACTCATGAGGGACAATGGGCTATTGAGCTGGTGAAAGTAACTCTTCTTCACCAATCGCCTTATATCCCTCCCGAATCAGGTCGTAATCTTCGTCTTTAGCGGGAACCATTTGTGACTGGGCGTATTTTTTGTTTGCTGGGGAAACCACAATCGCGTCAATTAATTTCCTTTCATTTTCAACAATCTGGGCTTGCAGTTCTGCGATACACTCTGCATCTAGGGATGGATTCGCAACAATCAGATCGTTTGGCAAGGGTTTGCCCTGGGAAATTCGGATAAATTCTGATGCTTGAAGATTATATTTTTCTAGGGCACGCTGATAGTGATGGTTGCCATCTGACCAAGCGTCTAGCTTGCCTTCCTTGAGTACGACTAACCCGCGATCGCTACCAATAATTTCTACGTTAAAATCTTGATTAGGTTTTAAACCCATATCAGCTAACATTTTCAGAGCGCCTAAGTGACTTGCGGTTGAACCCTCTTCTCGAATGCCAACGGTTTTTCCTTTGAGCTGTTGCAAATTCTCAATCCCGCTGTTCGCATTGGTAGCAATGACTGTATAATAGCCAGGACGGGTAATTCCTACTAAGGGAATCGCATCAGCATTGGCTTTTAAAAGGACATATTCAGAAGGACCTGCTAGAGCCAGATCGATACGCTCAAAGAGTAATGCAGGGACAGCAGTGACGCGGTCATTCATAGGAAAGAGATCAATAGAAATTCCCAAAGCTTCCCCCAAAACAGTTTGAAATTCACCAAAGTCTTTTTTTAGCTCTTCTTCTCCGAAAATATCGGTAACTGCTAAGGTGAGTCGCTCCGGACAAGCGGCGATCGCTTCCCGGTTGCTGTTTGTAGACTCTATCTCCTGGGAACCACAAGAGATTAAGAAAAGTAAAGGTAAAACCAGTAATCTTTGCAGTTTCATGGGTTATGTCATTCCAATAATTGTTAGAGAATTTTAACCCAAAAGTGAAATTAGATAATAATTAGCTGGCTTGATTTTTTTTAACTTTTAATAGATGAAAAAACGCTCTAGATCGAGACGGGATGCGGCTTGAGTCAATTGCCTTACATCTCTGGGATTCTCTAAATAAGGAAGTGTACCTAGAATTGGCATTTGAGTGAGGGACTCGATAAGGGAAATGGGGGCCCATTGTTCCTGTTGGGTAGGAGTACAGGGATGGGTACAGTTAAGAACGAATCCGATCAGGGGTACGCGATATTGACGAGCGAGGGCTACATTGGCAACCGTTTGGGAAATCGCTCCCAACTTAACCGGAACAACTAACACCGTTGGTAGTTTCCAGTCCCTGGCTAAGTCGGCAATGACCAATTCATGGGTAATAGGCGAACCCAAACCCCCCAAACCTTCCACCATGACCAACTCCTTGCTCTTCTGAAGGCTAGTAAACGCCTGCCATATAGGGGCAAGGTCAATCGTCTTATTCTCAACTTCTGCGGCAATGGGAGGGGCAACTGGAGTTTCCAGATAGAGGGGGGTAATCGATTCTGGGGACTGGTTGAGAGTAAATAAATCCAGGTAGAGTTCCAGGTCTCCCACTCCAGATTGAATGGGTTTCATCACTCCTAGAGGGCGATCTTTGTAATAGGTTTGCCAATAGGCGATCAGGGCTGTAGTTAAAACACTTTTGCCCGTATCCGTATCCGTTCCTGCGATCAGTAAACTTTTCATGAGTTAAGTTAGTTAGAAGTTAGGAATACTACAGAAATCAATAGTTTCTTTATATTACCTCAGAGCAAAGTCCCACTTTTCCCAACCTTCCCATTATTGAATGGGTGAATCGATCTGTCCAGAAAAGTAAAATATCTGGTAGTAGTCAAGCCCTGCAAATGTTTAGAAATTGGGTCAAGACATTAGAACTCTAAATCATACAGCGCTTTTGTGCTGTAGTATTATTACTTATTGACGCATCAGTTTCTGTCACTCTCCGAAAAAAGGGGGATCAAACCCTGATTGATTGGAATCTTGGCAACCCAAAAAAGGATAGCGCACCAATCTAACATTGTCAGGTAAAACTTTCACCAGCACCCTGCCTCTTCTGGTAGTTCTGTTGACTCCAATAGCTCAATCTTTCCTTGCCGAACTGTAGCCCAAAGTGTTTTTAGTATAATCAACTTTTAATCCTATGATTAAATCCCCCCATCTCCCTATCACCCAATCCCTAAACGCCCGGCTAAACTAGGAGTCAAGGGCATGAGGGTGGCAATCATCAAAAATAGAGCTAAAAGAGCCAAAGCAGCCCGAGCATCATTGGGTTCTGTAATTTCATTTAGGCTAGGTCGCTCTAGATCCCGTTGTAGGACTAAAATGACGATCGCCCAATACAAGGCTAATGGAGTTACAAATGAGGCAAATCCCAACACAATTAACGTGGCAACGGTGGTAATTCCGGCGATTTTGCGTCCGTAAATTGCTTGTACCATGCGCCCCCCATCCAATTGACCCGCAGGCATGAGGTTAATGGCACTGAGAACTAAACCTAACCATCCTATTAAGGTTAAGGGATGCACATCAACAAGGGAATTTTGCAATACATCCCCTAAAATTCCCCGGGCTAAGGTTCCCACTAAAACTGAACCTTGGAAAAATTGGGAGGGAATTTGAAACAGACTACCGGGATGGGATAAGGATAAACCCAGAATTAACAGAAATAGGGATAATAAACCCCCTGCTGCTGGCCCGGCCAAGGCAATATCAAACAGGACACTGCGATTGGGTAAGATGGACTCAAACCGGGTAATAGCACCAAAGGAACCGACTTGCCAGGTGGGGAGGAAAAAGGGCAAACTGAGGCGAATTTGGTATTTTTTAGCGATCCAGCGATGGCCCAACTCATGGGCTAATAGTATCACCCACAGACCGAGGGCGATCGGCAGAGCTTCTGGCCATTTTGACCATTCACTAAACCAGTCAAACCCTTGAAAAATACCGCCTGCTTCCATACTGGTGGCGAGGGTAGCGAGTCCTAAACTTACGGCTAAAGCCTTTTGACCCAGGGTGAGGGGTTTGGGGTCTTGGCTTTGGGGGAGTACGATCGCAATGGGCTTATTATCTGGACCCATAACTAAGAATAACCGATAGCGATCGCCCAGGCGCTCCTTTAACCGTTCCGAAAGCTTATCATACGACCGATCCGGGTCACCTCGTAAATTTCCCTTAAAAATTGCCCCTTCCTGATAGGGCAGCGTTTCCGTGAGAAAGTAGGTATCGATGCCAAAAATTTCCTTAATCTGGTTCAAATCTTCTGCTGGAATGCCAATCGGTTCTGAAGAGACGACTGAAGGCATGTCCCCGGTCTGAGCAACAAATGCTTCGTCATTGAGCGGAGTCGAAGGATTTTCCTCCCCCGGTCGTTGAGCGGAGCCGAAGCGCAAGCGCTCTGCCACCTTTTGACGCAACAGCTCATCTTGTCCCGATACTCGTAACTGTCGGCCCAGAAAAATATAAATTGCAGTTGAACCGACCAGTAGAAACAAAATTCCCGCCAGGTTGAGATAAATTCCCAGGGAAAACAGCCCAAAAAACAACAACCAGGGAACCATCAGCACCACAGACTGCAACCAAGCCAAGATTCCCAACTTACCATAGGGACGAGCGCGTTGAAATCCCCAAAACAAGATGCCCAGGGCAACGAGTAAGATTACGAATGTAAGGGAATTGTTGGACACAGCAGACATCATAGAGGAATTGCCAATGAGACACAATGCTACGCCTTAGAGCTATAGAGCCAAAGCATAGGCCAATTTAATTATACCAGGAGACAGGGGCTAATTAATCATTAACAATTAACTCTCTATTTTCTCGATAGTCGCTTTTAACATTAGGTTAAGAGGATCGGTTCTATTTGGCGATCGCACTCAGCATTCTCAGAAATAGCAACAACAGGAGAATCGAGATCGAGACACCAATTTTCATCGATAATATTTAACTGAGCATCTAAAACAAGAGTCAGTTCGCCAATTTCTTCATCTTCTGAATTATTATATGGGGTGAGTAAAAATTCCAACTTAATCCACGGACAAGCCTTCTCGTTGACCTGGTTAATACCAATAGCACTATTCACCAGAGTAATGGTTGGTGAGTCAAGCAATGTAACCCGATCGTAAAATCGATTTTCACTATTCCAATAACCTTGGATATTATAGTTACAGGATTCTAGATGTTGTTGAGCAATTCTGCACGGTTCAATTTCATCTAGAAGTTGGGATAAGTTATTCCAAACAGTATCATTAGTGATAGTCATAGCAATGTTTTAATGACTGGTTCTCATGCCAGGGAAATGTAGCATATCTTCGATAAAGTATCCATGAAACCGGTAATCTCCGCCCTGTCCTAAGACTTTTGATTTCAGGTCAAAATCCGGTAATTCCGAAGGAACGAGACCAATGCTACCATTGGCGGGAACTCTACCATGTTCAATGGCTTTCAGATGTTTACTCTGTCCATCATAGCGTTGAGCGAGGCGGATTTGCTTTTTTGCAAACGAGACAAAGAGTCCTTCCGCAGTTTCGTAGATAATATCAGGGATAACATCTGTCCAATTGCTGGGTAAGGGTTCCATACATCTTTTGCGCGATCGCTCCTCTATTTACTCTAATTTTACTCCCGCCTAACCAAAACTGATGTTTGCGTAAGTCTAAAGTTAGATTAGATAATCCCCTTTTCTTTCAACTTACCTAGGGCATAAGAAGCCGCTTCTTTTTCTGCATCTTTTTTGCTTCTTCCTTTGCCTTTACCCCAGGCTTTATCACTAATAAAAACTGTAGACATGAATTCTGGAGCATGATCCATACCGCCTATTTTTTCCGTTACATATTTGGGAGGATTTTTGGCTCCCCTCGCTTGGACTAATTCCTGTAATCTATTTTTTGAGTCGATGTTGGAACGAGCCACCATTTGCTCTTGAGGGACAGAATCAAACAGTTCTTCTATGACAGAGCGCACTTTTTCTATATTTTGAGCGCAATCTAAATAGTAAGCCCCAACAATCGCTTCAAAGGTACTGCTGAGTAAATTTGGATTTTGATATCCCCCTTCTTTGATTAACCCTTGACTTAGACGCATTCTCAAGTCTAGACCAACTTCAACTGCAAATCTAGCCAATTGTTTTTGATCGACTAAAGCAGAACGCCGTCTGGTCATTTCATCTTCTCCCATTTCCGGATAGCGCTGATAGAGATATTGACCACTGATAAAGGTCAAAATGGCATCACCAAGAAATTCTAAACGTTCATTGTGTCCTATGGCTCCAGGATTTTCATTAACATATGAACGATGGGTTAAGGCACGATGGAGAAGTTTTTCATTTTTAAACATCAAAAGTTTGTGAAAGTAACTAGCATCTTCTGCTAGTGATTTTTGCTTTTTTCTTTGTTTTAAATTTATCTCTTGATGGTCTATATCCAAAGTCATAGATATGGAGTATTTTATGATTGATTGCAATCCTCTATTATACTGTATACTTAATTAAAGTTGTAGGGGCAGGTTTTAACCCTCCCCCTACAACAATAGACTACCTCACTTTTTTCCTAAAAGATGGGGGAGGAAAAAGGCTATGTCCTCGTTGATTATTGCAGGAAAAACAAGTAATACGCAGATTTTCTAAAGAGTTAGAACCTCCATGTTTTTTAGGAATCAGGTGATCGAGGGTGATTTCTTCGGGGGATAGAATGCATTCACACCAATAACACCGAGTGCCAAACTGTTCAATGAGTTTGGCTCTTTTATTATGTTTTTGTTTGGAATTCATGGTTTACTATTCCAATAACTACAGTTGGAATATCGCGTACAAGCAAAAGCGACGCTTAAGTGAATAAGCGACTGTTTTCTTGATTACACCTTAGTAAACGTCTCAAACTTACTACCTCCGAGCCTCAAACCAGCGCAGATCCAGTCTGCTGAACTACCAGTTATCTGAAGGGCTAATTCCTGATTCAGATACATGCTAGGCCAGAATACTGGACTTGCGCTAACTTGAGAATCGGAGGTACTACCCATGAGACGGACACTTATGGATACTCCTAACCTTGATCATTGCACCAAACAATCTTTAATGTCAAGAGTCTCAACTCAATTCTACTTATAGGTAGAAATGGCAGCCAAAGCCGATCGCAGATTTCCTTGGTTTTGATCCAGATAATTCTGAGCAATTTGAGCATCCACTCCTGTCCAAGCCATCAGTAGAGCGACCTTAACCCGTTGTCCGCTCTCTTCTAAAAGTTGCTCGCATTGCGATCGCCCCAACTCCGTTAAATCCTCTAAAATACGTAGAGCGCGATCGCGTAACTTCGTATTCGTCACCGCCACATCCACCATCCGGTTACCATACACCTTCCCCAACTTCACCATCACCCCAGTAGACAAAATATTCAGCGCCATTTTCGTTGCCGTTCCCGCCTTCAGGCGCGTGGAACCAGCCAAAACTTCCGGCCCCACTAATAAGCGAATATCCACATCCACCGCGATTGAAACCTGCTCAACAGGCACGCAAGCCATAAAAATCGTCGTTGCCCCCTGCGCTTTTGCCCCCTGCAACGCCCCCTGAACATAGGGCGTTGTCCCTCCAGCCGTAATTCCCACGACCACATCCTTCGAGGTCACCTGATACTGCTCAATAACCTGCACCCCATCCTCAAATCTATCCTCTAAGCCCTCAGAACTGCGTACCAGGGCAGCCTCACCCCCGGCTAAAATCCCCTGTACCATCTTAGGGTCAGAACAGAATGTAGGCGGACATTCCGCCGCATCCAGCACCCCTAAACGGCCGCTCGTTCCTGCGCCTACATAAAACAACCGTCCCCCATTTTGAAGAGCTAACGCCGTGCGATCAATGGCTTCTGCCAACTGTTCCTTTGCCTGCGAACAAGCTACCACCGTTTGGGCATCTTCCTGATTAAACAGCTCCACCAACTGCACGGTTCCCAATTGGTCTAACGTTAAACTTTGGGGATTAATTTGCTCCGTTAACAGATGACCTCGATTTTCCATGGTCTTATAACAATCCTTCCAAACTTCGGCGAATGCGATCGAGTTCTTCCGAACTCATTTCTAACTCTGACTCTTCAGCGCTCGGTACGTCAGACTCTTCCTCACTCCAATCTAAAGAATCCACATTACTTTCTGGAGGAATGACCAATTTCCCCTCAGTCACCCACTCAAAATCTAGATCTGCCTCTTCGCAAAATGCCTTAATCTCATCTTCATCGATCGCCTCTACACTAGGAGGAGGGAAATCCTGAGCCTCTAGCTGCAAAGCAAACCGAGTGGCATCATCCTCCATTTCAAAGATTAAAACCTTATTGCGCACTTGCCTAGGATCGGGGTGGGGAACCTTAATAGTATGAATTCCCTCATTTTCCGTGCCTACATTAAACAACAGGACATAAACTCGCATAAGCTACTAGAAGTTAACGCTCCCAAATTCGATTATTTTCCCTTATTTTATAGCAGTTAGGGGATGGGGGGATAGGGAGATGGGGAGACACGGAGACGCGGGGACGCGGGGAAATTGCCTTTTGACTTTTGCCTATTCCCCATTCCCGCGATTCCCGTGGCATCATCAGAACAAGGTGTGAGTATTCAGAACGGTGTGAGGACATGACAACCCCTAACGATCCCAATCAACTACCAGAATCGGATCTTGAGCTTATAGATACTGAAGATCAAGAGGAGCAATGGGAAGACGCGGACGAGCCGGGAAAATGGCGACGGTGGGCTGGATGGGGTTTAGGTGGTGTGGTGCTGCTGTTGGTGGCGGGAGGAGCCTATGGTTGGCATTGGGTACATACAGGATTAGGCCCCATGGTGGCTGAAGCGTTGAGTAAAACCCTCAAGCGTCCCCTAGACATTGGCCCTGTGCAGCGAGTCTCTTTCAATAGTATCCGCTTTGGCCCTTCTGGATTACCTGCCACTGCAACCGATCCCGATCGCGCTACGGTAGAAGCAGTTGAGGTTAAGTTTAATCCCATTGATGTGATTGACAATGAGATTAATCTGGATCTGACCTTAATTAATCCCCAAGTTCATTTAGAAGAAGATGCAGAGCATAAATGGCTGAATCTGGATCTTGCCCAGGAAGAGCCGAAAGAAGGGCAATTTAAGATTAATGTGATTAAGGCTGGGGTACAAAATGCCACTGTGGTTTTGGTTCCCTGGAAAGGAGAAGGGGCAAGTTTTGAACAGAGTGTAACGTTTAAGCCGATTCGCGCCACTGCTGAGTTTTTTGACGAGTATAATCGGATTAGCTTTGATGCAACTGTAGCTCAAGATCAAAGTCCCGGAGAGGTGCAAGCGAAAGGAGAATTTTTGAACCGGGAGCAACGGGTAAGGGTACAGGTGCGATCGCAAGATCTAGACCTGATTCCCTTAACGAATTTAGTCCCTAATTTACCACCAGAAGTCGCCTTAACAGGTGGTAAACTCAATGGAAATATCAACGGACGAATTAATCTGCAAGATATTCCATCCTCTTTGCTCAATGGAACGCTATTGGTGAGCGAGATCGCTGGAGAGTATACCCTGCCAGAGTCCAAACCAGATGAGACTGAGCCGGAAAAACCAGAGGACAATGACAATACAGAAGAGCCTCAATTTGACATTACCCAAGTTCCCCTTTATCTGTCCCAAGGGCAAGCTACTCTGCAATTCCAAGATCAATTGGTGTTAGTCGAAGAAGGGTCTATTCTTTATGCTGATAGCCTTCCAATATCCCTTGAAGGAGGAATCGATCTGCAACAGGGAATTCAGGTCATCGCCTCGTTAGAGCCAGTTACATTTGAAACGCTTACTGAAACGATCGAGACGGAACTACCGGTACAGGCAACTGGAGAATTCCAAGTAAAAGCGAAGTTGGAAGGACCGTTTGAGCAACCCTTACTGGTGGGATTATTTGAAACCACGAAGCCCACGCAAATCGATCGCGTCGAATTTGCAGAAATCACCAGTCAATTTGCTTACGCCAATTCCACGATCGCTATTCAAGGCTTGAAACTGGTTCCTACCCTGGGTGGCGAAATCCTGGGACGGGGAGAGTTGCAATTACCGGTGAATGAGCCTGCCCATCTAGATCCAAGTCAAGATAATGGAGGAACGGGTTCGCAAAACCCTGAGGAAGCCAATCTAGATCCAAGTCAAGACAATGGAGGAACGGGTTCACCCAATTTTCCCTCTTCCAACCCAGATCTTAGTGAACCCGCCCCTACTTCTGCACCAACAGAAAATAATGCTCCGAACTCGCAACAACCCTTTCTGGTGTTTGAAGCCCAAGGGCAAAACGTCCCCGTAGATGCGATCGCTCAACTTTACCAAGTGCCTTCGGATATTACGGTAGGAACGGTTTCGCCCCAAATTCGAGTCATAGGGCCACTAAATGATTTAGAGGCGATCGCCCAAACCAATCTCGCTGGCGGACAAGTACAAGCGGTTGCCCGTCTGGTTGGTTTAAATACAGGCACAAATCCCGTCGCTGCAAACCCCGTAAATACCGATACCGTAGGGGCGGGTTCACCAACATCTCCCTCGGAAGACCAAACGACTGATGAACCCGCCCCCACACCAACACCTGGGTTGGAAGACCAAACGACTGGTGAACCCGCCCCTACAGCAATACCTGGAATTCCCAAAGTTCCCTTACAACTGCAAACCGAAATTAGGGCGGAAAACATCCAACTGGCGAACCTCTCTTCCCTTGTACCCTCTCAACTGGCTGCACCGTTTAGTGGTGGGGCGCAGATGATTGTACCTCTAGAAAACTTTAGTCTGAATCAAGTTGAGGCGATCGCCGAAGGTCAACTGAATGTGGCTGGAGGACAAGTGAATATATCCAGTCGTTTGCAGAATAACCAAATCGCCACATTGGTGCAAGCGAATACGGTGCAATTAGGTCAATTTCGCAGCGAACTGGAACAATTTGTGCCGCCCCAGCAATTTCAACTGCCCTTTGCCGAAGCTGCACCGTTTACTGGAGTGGCGGAAATCGTTGGCTCCTTAGATAACCCCAATCTGTCAGCCGTTCAAGGACGATTGCAAGGGACTCTGGATTTAGCTGGAGGTATAATTAGAGGCGGTGGTGTATTGCAGGGTGGACAGTGGGAAGCCGCCCTAGACATTAACCAAGTGCAAGCTTCCCTCTTGTCTCCTCAGTTACAGCTAGTTGCCAGGGAACAGACCTTTCTGCAATCTCCCCTGACCGCAACCGTGAATTTAAGGGGAGATGTGAATAATTTATCTCCAGAGGCAATCGTTGCAGAAGCGAAAGCTGATTTAGATATTGCTGGGGGTCGGGTCAATGCGATCGCACAGGTGCTCAATGGAGAGTGGAAAGCCTCTGTACGGGCTGATGGGGTCAACGTTGATCAGTTATCGCCCCAAGTTCCGGCTGATGTGCCCAGGTTACCCTTTAGTGGCGTAGCCAATGCACAGGGTCGGTTAGATGAGGTTTCACCCAATAGTATCTTTGCCGAGGCCCAAGGATTTGTAAATGTGGGTAATAGTGTCGTTAATGTAGAGGCGATCGCCAGGCAAGGACAATGGCAAGCGAAAATGAATGCCGAACAGGTCGAGTTAGACCAGTTGGGTTTACCCTTACCGCCTCAGTTCCAGCGCCTGACGGGAGCAGGGCAAATGATAGCCGGTGGACGGTTGGATAATTTCGATCCCACGGCAATACAAGCACAAGGGGAAGTTTTACTCTCCAAGTTACCGATTTTAGAGCAAGGGCCATTTAAGTCTCAAATAGTCTGGAATGGGCGTTCTTTAGATATTGTTGCTGCCGCAGGTTCGGTTGTTGTCCCTTCTCAGGCCTCTGTAAGGGCAGGTTCGCCCAATTTTTCATTGTCCAACCCAGATGCCCCTACTGCACCCGTGTCCGGCCTCGTAGCCGTCGGTCAAATTGTGCCCAATTTCCAAGATCTAATGGCTTCTCGGTATAATTTTACGACCGAGGTCGCCGATTTCAATTTAGCCACTCTGCCCTTTACGCTGCCTGATGCTGTCGCCGTACAAGGTCAGGTGGATTTTGCCGGACGGATTGCGGGAACGGGATTACAGCCGAATTTAGACGGGCAAATGCGGTTGAGAAATGTGGTCGTAAATCAAATTGCCTTCGATCCGGTGATTGAGGGGCCGATACAGTTTACACCGAGTCAGGGAGCCGCGATCGCCTTAAAGGGAGAATCCGATGAGATTTCGGCGGTCATTGACCCCACATTTATGCCCGAATCGTTTACCTTTAAGTTGGGAGAGGCGATCGCCACCGGACAACGAACCCCTGCTTCTGAAGGCTCGGATTTAACCCATTTTCAGGTTGATGTGGCTCAGTTCCCCCTAGAATTAGTGAACCTGATTCCCACGGCAACTCCTTTAGGGCCAATTGCGGGTACAGCGTCCGGTAATTTTAACCTCAGTTTCCCCCAAATCTTCGATCCGATGGCTGTTGTTGCCCAAGGGGAAATTCAACTCGATAAACCCTCGATTGGCACGGTTGAAGCTGAGATTTTAACAGCTAAATTAAACTATAGTGGCGGTCAAGGAGAATTAACCGATACTCAGTTAAAGATTGGCGAGAGTGAATATAATCTGCAAGGCGCAGTGAATCTAACCGATCTGAGCGATCCGCAATTTAACGCTGAAGTGAAAATTGCCCAAGGTAGCGTGCAAGATGTTTTGCAAGCATTGCAAATTTTTGATTTAGAAGATATTGCTCAGGGTTTTTCACCGCCCACCGGAACAGCCGCAGACTTAGGCGTTTTGACCGTTGATCGGAGCCAGAGAACCGTCGAAGAGCAGTTGCGTCGCTTCTCGGAAATTCTCAAATTACAGGATTTACGACAGCAAGAGCGCGATCGCTTCCCCATTCCTACTCTAGCTCAACTGCAAGGGGGATTTGATGGCGATATTAAGATTTCCGGCTCTCTAAAACAAGGTCTTTCAGCCGATATCGATTTATTGGGCGAAAACTGGGAATGGGGCAAATATAGTTTTAATCCCATTATCGTTAAAGGAACCTTGAAAGACAATGTTCTCACGTTACTACCAGTTCGCATTAATTCCAATGAAGGATTAATCACATTTTCCGGACAAGTCGGCGGCGAACAACAATCCGGCCAGCTCAAAGTTGAAGATGTCCCTGTAGACTTAATTCAGCAATTTATCCCCAATTTACCCGTTGATTTAACCGGAAAAATCAATACGACCGCCACACTCTTAGGAGGAAGCCTACAAAATCCTCAAGTGATTGGTAACTTAGCCTTATCAGACGGCACCTTAAATGAGGCTCCGATTCAAGAAGCCACCGGTAACTTTTCTCTCGCCGATGGCCGATTACGATTTGGCGGTAAACTCTTAGTCACTGGAGATTCTCCAGTCACGTTAACCGGCAGCATTCCTAGCCCCCTCCCCTTTGGTTCTGTCTCCCCCATTTCCCAAGACATTCAGCTAGACTTGAACCTGGAAAATGAAGGATTAGGCATCTTAAATGTTCTCACTCGTCAACAAGTGAATTGGGTCACAGGGTCAGGAAATGTCAACATTAAAGTCTCTGGAACTGTGGATAATCCGATTGCTTTAGGAGAAGCAACGATTGCTAATGCAACCCTAGAATCCCAAAATCTTTCAGAACCCATGACTAATGTCAATGGTACGGTTAAATTTAACGGAGAGAAAGTCTTTATCGAGAAGCTCACCGGAGATTTTAGTAAAGGAAAAATTGAAGTAGCTGGATTGATTCCTCTGTCCGATCCTGATTTGCCGTTATCGGAAGAAGAAGCCAATCTTCCGCTCAAAATTCAGTTGGAGGAACTTGATTTTAACTTCCAAGATATCTACAATGGGGGCGTAAATGGCAATATTGAAATTGCAGGCGCAGCCTTGGAGCCGGTCATTAAGGGAAATATTATCCTCACTCAAGGAAAGATTTTACCCGCAGAAGCCACGAAGCTACAAAAGACGGATCGAGAAGATAAGGTTCCTTCCTCGAATAGCTTAGTACCAGTATTTGATGGCTTTGATATCGATTTAACTGATGGTATTGCTATTTTACAGCCGGGTTTTGTTGATATTCACGGTGAAGGAACACTAACTATTAATGGTCCAATTGATGATATTCGTGCTGATGGTGAGATTGATATTAACCGAGGATTTATCAATATTATTTCTACCCAATTTCGGGTGAATCGTGAGTATGAGAATAAAGCAAGGTTTATTCCCAGTCAAGGTTTAGATCCGGATCTCGATCTGGTTCTAGAAGCCTCGATTTCTGAGGTTCAAGGCAGTCGGCAACCAGAAGTCTTATTCTGGGGGCAAAATGAAATTGATGATACCCCGCCTTTGGATAACAATGATACGGAAACAGTGCGGATTCAAGCCGCAGTAACTGGGCCAGCTTCTCAGTTAGAAAATAATTTAGAATTAACCAGTTCTCCGGTACGCAGTCGTTCCGAAATTATTGCCCTCATTGGGGGCGGTTTCTTGAATACGATTGGCGGTGGTGGAAATACGACATTAGCGCTGGTGAATATTGCCGGATCGACAATTTTATCCAATCTACAAACGACTCTGGGGGATGCTCTGGGATTAACCGAGTTACGAGTTTATCCAGTAGAAAATCGATCGCGTCGAGGGGCGATCGGTGTAGCAGGAGAAGCGACTTTAGATGTTACCCGTCAGTTTTCTACATCTTTGGGCAAAAATTTTACGTCTAGCGATCCATTTCGCCTGCGGTTCCGCTATCGTTTGAGTGAAAATTTGGTGTTGCGTGCAGCCACAGATTTAGGAGGTGAAGAGTCCGGAAGACGGAGGACAGATAGTCGGCTTCAGTTTGAGTTTCGTAAGCGGTTTTAAGTGTCCTTAAGATACAATCAGAAACAACCGAAACCTACCAGAACATGGGGAGCCAAAAATGTCAGTAGAACTCACTACCCAGACTTGCCCCGAAACTGAAACAATCCTAGATCCGGAGTGGAACCCCCCTACTCCACCTACCGACCTGATTTTTGATGATGGAGAACCCTTGGAAAGCAACCGCCACCGCATTGCTATGAACGTCCTGATCCGGTCATTGCAACAAGCTTGGAGCGAACGTAATGACTTCTACACGGGCGGCAATATGTTTGTCTACTACAGCGATCAAGAAGTGTTCAACAAAGATTTTCGCGGCCCGGATTTCTTTGCTGTTCTTGATGTCGATGGCACCAAACAACGACAGGGTTGGGTGGTGTGGCAAGAGGAAGGTCGCTATCCTGATGCCATTGTGGAACTGATGTCACCGAGTACGTCCAAAGTAGATACAGGAAAGAAAAAAGATATCTATGGACGGATTTTCCGCACTCCAGATTATTTTGTCTATGATCCCTTTAAGCCCAAGTCGTTACAAGGATGGCATTTAGACATTTCCAAGGGGTATCAGTCTTTGGTTGCCGATGAGCGAGGTTGGCTATGGTGTGAAAGTTTGGGCTTTTGGCTGGGAACTTGGTCGGGAACAATCGACCGAGAGGAAGCGGTTTGGCTGCGCTTTTACGATACTGAAGGCAATTTGGTATTGTTACCCGAAGAAGTAGCCCAACAAGCGGCTGAAACAGCCCAACAACGCCTTGAGGAAGCTGAACAACTGGTTGAGGCTGAACGTCAACGGGCAGAGGCTGAATCCCAACGGGCAGAGGCTGAATCCCAACGGGCAGAAGCTGAACGCCAGAGATCGCAACGTCTTGCTGAACGGTTGCGGGCTATGGGGTTAGATCCAGATAATCTTTAATCAACCTGAGGAAGCGATCGCCAAAGTAACAAGCAGTAGGGGCGAAAAATATGCAAGCCCCTACTTCGTTTTAAGGATTTGATATAGTCCTTAAGCAGCTCGATCGCTCTCAGAAGGCGATCGCAACGGTAAGACTCTGCGATCTGGAGCTGCTAAGGCAACCACCTTCTGCATCACTTGCGGGAAGAAGCGCCCCATCAGGGAGGCGACTTTTCCTTGCCATCCGACGACAATCTCCTCGTCGCGATCGCGTAATCCCGCAACTAGGGATTTGGCGACCATTTCAGCGCTATCGGTGGCTACCCAACGGAATTTATCTGTATTCCGCACCATGTCGGTGTCAGTGAGAGAGGGCAGCAAGGCGACAACACGCACGCCTTTGGGGGCGAGTTCTTGGCGGAGGGCTTGGGTAAAGCCAACAAGGGCAAATTTGGTAGCGGAGTAAGTGGCGTAGCTGGGAGCGGCGACTTTACCCATGAGGCTGGAGACGTTGACAATTGTCCCCTGGGAACGGGTAACCATGCGTTTGGCAATTAAGCGGGTAATACGGAAGGTTCCCAGGAGATTGACGTTGATTTCTTCTTCGATTTTACGGGGGTTTGTGGCCAGAAAGTCCCCTTGGTGGGCAACTCCAGCATTATTGATCAGGAGGTCAATGGGGCCATAGTCGCGCCAAGCTTTGGCGATCGCCCCATCTAAGGCTTGACCATTGGTCATATCAACAGCTAGAGCAACTGATTCAACTTCGGGATACTCTTGTTGGAGTGTTTCAACCATTTGTTGCAAGCGCTGAGAATCTCGGGCAACCAGGAGTAAACGTTTCACTCCTTGGGCAGCAAGTTCTAGAGCGATCGCTCGCCCAATGCCCCGTGATGCTCCAGTGATGAGTACAACTTGTCCTTGGATCATGGATTGAACCTCCTTTATCCGACAGGGTTGACAACGCGCACAAGTGACGACGTTATGTATAGTATTGTTTCAAGAGATTGACAAGGACAGTGTGAAGTGTATCTCTATAGAAGAGTGACGGCGATCGCAGCCTCTGTGAGGGAATAAGGAATACGGAAATACAGCACTTTGCAATACATAAATAAGTTTTGTAATAAAACTTCCCTTTTAGTCGGCTATTTAGAGATTGGTTAATTTGAAGAAACAGTGAGAAATGCTATACTGCCCCAAAGTTGATTGTGGAATCAGTAAAAATGTCTCCAGAAGAGTTTTTGTCATCTACTTTTTGGGTTACCAAAATGAAGACCTACTTCAAGGTCATGGATACTAACCAAAATGGTTTTTTATCGCGCTCTGAATATGAGGAGATTGCGAATCGGTTGATACAAAATCAAAATGATCGGTCGAAAGACGAAGAAATTCTTGCGGTATTTCGCTCCCTGTTTGACAATTTTGTTGCTGGAGGAAATCCGGTCGATCCTCAAACTCAGATTGGCTACGAAGAATTCCTCACCAATGCTGCGAAGGCAGTCTCATTGATGCAATCGTCCCGTGAAGCAGGCAGGCGAAAAAACGAAGTGTTCTTTGATTTCGTCGATACAGATGGCTCTGGAGAGATATCTCGTGAAGAATATCGAAGGTATTTGGCCGTATACTCCGGGGGAGAGAACACCGACACTGCCGATCGCGCTTTCGACAGCATCGACGTTGATAGCAATGGTTGGATCACCCGCACCGAGTTTATTGAAGGTCATATGCACTACTGGTTTGAAGCCACTAGCGATCCAAGCTATTCTCCGCTTCCCTATGGGCCATTGGTAGATTCATAATCACTCTTATAGTTGATTCAATTAACACTCAGACACTCTAAGAGTGTCTACAATAACGGTAGATGTAGGGGCGAAAAATATGCAAGCCCCTACAAAAATGTCTCACTGTTATTTGAATTGACTATAGGTCACTGTCCGAGATGCTAACGAATTTGCCTCATTACAGCAAGCGATCGCTCTATCAATTTTTAATGTTTAATTGATCTAGAATCACCTGTTTTTGTACCACCTGCCAGCAATCTCCCTCAACGGACACCGCCGCTACAGTACCGGAGGGAGTAGTTAACGGATATAATGACCAGGCGCGATCGCTAACTTTTGCCCCAGTGTCCGTTAATTCAATTTCGGCTTGTTCGAGTCCGGCTAATCCTTCGCCAATGGCTTTTAAGTAGGCTTCTTTGTACGTCCAATAGCGAAAAAAAGTATAGGGTTGCTCAGAAATAGGAGTATTTTGAATATGTCGATATTCTGAAGGTAAAAAGAAGCGCCTGGCTAAGGAGTCTAAATCATTCAGAGGGCGAATGGCTTCGATATCTACGCCAATAGACGAATTGGGAGAAAATCCATACAGAGCATAGTTTTGGGAGTGAGAAATATTGAACTTTAAGTCAGATTTGGGAAGGGCTAAGTCCGGTTTACCTCGTTGAGAATAGTTAAACTCAATGCCTGAAGGATGGCAGTTTAAATACTGAGCTAACAAATAGCGGAGAATTCCCCGCGCCAGGATAAAATACTGTCGATGCTCATCAAAATGGAAGCGCTGCGATCGCTCCCTTTCATCTAGAGACAGAACAGACGTAAATTGTGTTAACTGGGGCATAAACTGATTTAAGTCAGCCTGCCATAGGTGAAGGTGGCGATCGCATAATATCATGTCTATAGATACCATTTTATGCTCCTCATCCCCCTTCTCCCTTGGGAAATGCAATAGGAGAGTGCAAAATCTGGACAATTTAGAAATGAATTCAAAATACTATAGCAGTGAAAGAGTTGATTAGGACAGTAAAGTTATGGTTTGAGGCAAGAGGCAAGAGGCAAGAGGCAATAGAAAATGTCCTAACTCTCCTTTTCTCTGCTATATATGTAGCACAAGAAGGTGTCTTATGAATCTCCAGAAGTGTTAAATGTTGATATAAAACTTTTTTCCTCACAGCAGTAATTGGGTTTTTACTGCCCTATTTGTTTACCATGTCTCCAGAGAATTAATGAATGTGAGTATGATTTCAGTGATTATTCCAGTTCTGAATGAAGTGGATCAAATTTTGTCTACTGTGGCTAGGGTTCAGCTAGGAAAAGAGGTGGAGATTATTGTGGTGGATGGAGGATCTACAGATGGGACGGTGGAATGCTTAAAACAGGAGGGAATTAAGGTTATTCAAACGACTCCGGGACGAGGACATCAAATGAATGAGGGGGCAAGAAATGCTAGGGGAGAATATTTATTGTTTTTACATGGAGATACTCGGTTACCCAGGGAGTATGACCGATGGGTACGGGATATTTTGCCGCAACCGGGGGTGGTTGCAGGGGCGTTCGAGTTGCGGATAGGTTCAGACAACTGGGGTTATCGCATGGTGGAATGGGGGGTGAAGTGGCGATCGCACCTTTGCCAACTTCCTTACGGAGATCAAGCGATTTTTTTATCCCGTGCTAGGTTTGAGCAGGTGGGTGGATTCCCAGAGTTACCGATTTTAGAAGATTGGCACTTAATTCAATCGTTGAAACCGTTGGGAAAAATTGCGATCGCACCCCTCCCCGTCGTTACGTCTGCTCGACGTTGGCAAAGATTAGGCATCTGGCGCACTACTGCGATCAATCAAGGGATATTGATGGCTAATTTTTTGGGCGTGGATCTGCATCGAATTGCCCGTTGGTATCGAAAAATCCGTTAACCATGATTGAGGAGATTAGAGTGGAGAGCGGTGAGGATTTCTGGTATGGGAGCAGCAGAGATCATCACACTGGGATAGACTGCGGTTCCCCAAAGGGGGTGAATAATGGTAGCACAGTCTCCATTTTTCTCGATGGGATATCCTAGTGCAACATGAACCGCAGGCACATCTTTGTGGGAAAGGGTTCCAGGGGAGGATCTGCGGGGATATCCGGTGCGCGGATCGAATGCATCAGTGGGATAGTCGCGATCGCCTAACCAGTTAGCGACTAAGTCCGACCATCGGATAAAATTGTCCAAGAGGATGTTTTTTTCGGCTTCAACTTCTGGAGATATTTCAGTTAAAGGCATCTGTGTTTGTTGCAGGAAAATAATTACCGAGACGGAATCATTTTGCCAGTTGGGTAGTAACTCCTGAAGATGTTCCTGCACATAATCACTTGGGGGATGAATGGAGATTTCCACCGTGAAGGTTTGGTTATTCCGTTTTACCGTTAGGGTTTCAGAAGGATTCATGGGGAAGTATTACATGAGGGAGAGTCAGACAAATCCTCCTCAATCTCCCTTGGGAAGGGGGACTTTTTCTGCTCTACTTTCCAAGGGGGGTTCAGGAGACAAAAGTCTACCATATATAGTTGATTCAAGTAACACTGAGACTCTCTTAGAGTGTCTATAATGATGGTATATGTAGGGGCGAAAAATATGCAAGCCCCTACAAAAATGTCTCACTGTTATTTGAATTGACTATAACATCGAAAACTGCTGTAAACTCAAGAGGCTTCATCCTTAATTCTAAATCCAAGTGTTAAACCACATGCGTAGACGAAAGCCTTGGGGAGAGAGAGGTAGACCAAGGTAGATGGGAAGCCAAAAGAGAAAGGCGATCGCCATCACCCCTAAAATACCGATCGCTAAAACCTGAAATTTTCGCTGAGAATGATACAGCCATCGCTCTAGAATAACACTGAGGGCTAAAATGGAAAAGATGAGAGCGCCCATGTAATGATAGAGAAATAAACATCGACTGACGATGCTCCAGGGGAGCCAGTTGGTCATATAGTTGATGCCTAGATAGAGGGAGAGATTGAAGAGGGGCGGGGATGAATAGCGTTGTAAAAAACACAAAGATAAGAGGGCGATCGCTGCGGTTGAACTCCACCACAACAATGGATTTCCGAAGGCATGAACATCGAAAATCATTTGCCCATTATTAATTGTTTGATAATAATAGGCAACCGGACGAATTAAAAACGGCCAACTGAACCAAGATGAGCAATACGGGTGAACTTCCTCACCGCCACCAATGCGGTTATGATAGCCAATAATTTCCCCTTGCATCTGCCAGAAGCTATAATCGGGATTCAGGTTAAGATGGGGAATCCAAACTAGGGCATAGGTGACATAGGGTACAATTAGCCCATAAAGGGGAATAGTCCAGAGTCTTAACTTTGTTGCGCTATCGTACCAGGACAAATTAGCGATCGCGCCCTCCCTATTTTCCCACTTCTCCCACAGCTTAATCACTAAAATTACTCCCCAAAATCCGAGCCAAAACCCCAATCCATTCCACTTCACCGCAGCAGATAACCCAAAGCTTATCCCCGATAAAATCAGCCCTAGCGTGCGCCATCGAACAGTGGTTTGCAATCCCCATAATCCGAAACCCTGTCCCAGCAATCCAAACAGCACTAAATAAATGTTGATCAAAGCATAGCGAGATTCAACTAAAAACAATCCTTCTATCGTCATTAATCCAGCCGATAGAAGGGCATAACTTTTGCGCTGAGTTAACTGATAACTGAGCCACGCAACCACCAAAGGAATCAACGATCCGGTAAACGCATTAAACCAGCGATAACTAAACGGGGAGCGTAAAGAACCGGTTAAATCATTAGTGACGGATGAATCGCCTAAAGACAAGCGATCGGCTAGTCCCATCCCCACGGCAATCAGATACTTGCCCAGAGGAGGATGGGCATCAAATAACTGGGTTTGATCTAAATAATTCTGGGCAAATTTTGCAAAGTAGACCTCATCAAAAACCAGAGTATTGAACCGATTTAAGCCCCAAAACCGCAATCCTAAAGCAATAATCCATAGAAGCAATAAACCGCAGCTAAACCAGGGCAAGGTTGACCAAAAAGTAGCATAATTAGATCTGGACATGGATGCAGGTCTATTAAAAGTTGAAATAATTCATAGGTTCTTTAATTTTAACAAATCTGGATCGCCAAGAGTGAGATTGTCATATGGACTAGCAGTTGTGCTACAATTTCTCTATGATGCTGCGCTTGACAATTGGCTCTAAGTACTTTGCCTCTCAAGGATCGATTAGTTGCAATCTTAAGCAAAAATGGTATTCAGGTAGAAAAAAATGAACTCCTCATTGAACCGAGACGAACTTATTGAGTTGGTTAGAAAAATTATGGACTTTGAAAGTACAGAAAAAGAAGTAGATAAATATATTGATATTCTTGAAAAAAATGTGCCCGATCCCCAAGTGACTGGTTATATTTTTTGGCCAAGTCGTTATACTTCTCCACCTAGGGAATTGAGCGCAGAAGAGGTCGTAGATAGAGCGTTATCCTATCAACCCATTATACTGCCTCCTGCAAAATAACGTTTTAGGTTGGAAAATGATTGCGATCGCACGAGTTAAGAATATCTTTATGTTTATTCATCCTTAAATTTGTCCCTCTGAGATACACTATAAATGGCTCATTTTCATATTCGCTTGCGAAAACGATGATACAAAAGTAAATATTTCGATCGACGTTACGATTTATAAACAACTGAGCCATCAATAAGTTTTTAATTAACGCTTATATTGCTTCATGTCCTGTTGGAGGTCTTGTCAACTGTGGTGTCTATTTCTCAATTCCTAACAGACGGAACCGTCTTCCCCAATATACAACCGATCCCTGAAGTTTCTTTGCCGAAAAACGAAGGGGATCAAGCTCAAGAATTAGGGGATCAAGTTAATCTTGGAGTCTGTGTCACGATTCACGGTCACTTCTATCAACCGCCGCGCGAAAATCCTTATCTGAATGAGATTGAGCGCCAACCGAGTGCTGCCCCTTGCCACAATTGGAATGAGCGTATCTATCATGAATGCTATCGTCCCAATGCCTTTGCTAGAGTTCTGAATGACCAGGGCGAGATCATTGGGATTATCAATAATTTTGAGTATCTGAGCTTCAATATTGGCCCGACTTTAATGGCTTGGTTAGAGCGTTATGATACCCAAGTTTATCAACGGATTATTGAAGCCGATCGCAAAAGTTGTCAGCGATTAGGCGGTCATGGCAATGCGATCGCCCAAGTGTACAACCACACAATCATGCCCTTGGCGAATGAACGGGATAAATACACCCAAATTCGCTGGGGAAAAGCGGACTTCAAATCCCGGTTTGGCCGCGATCCCGAAGGCATGTGGTTAGCGGAAACAGCGATCGATTATCCAACCGTTGCAGCCCTCATAAACGAGGGCATTAAATTTACTATTCTGGCTCCCTCCCAAGCCCAAACCTGTCGCCCGATCGCCACCGAAGACAACCCCGATCCCGAATGGTACGATGTGGAAGACTCCAGCATCGATCCCACCCGGCCCTATCGCTGTTTTATCGCCGACGGTCGCTATCTGGATATCTTCTTTTACGATGGTCCCATCTCCAGTGATATGGGCTTTAGCGATGCCCTGAGTAGCTCTTACCATCTGGGCGATCGCCTGGCCCATGCCATCCATGGGGATCAACGTCCCAACCAACTGATTTCCGTTGCCACTGATGGAGAAACCTTTGGTCACCACAAAGGGGGAACTGAAAAAACCCTGGCCTATGCCTTCTTACGGGAGTTTCCCGACCGAGGATGGCAAATTACCAACTTTAGCCACTATCTCAGCCAACATCCCCCGACTTGGGAGGTGCAACTTAAACCCGTCACTGCTTGGAGTTGTTCCCATGGGGTCGGCAGATGGCAAGAAGATTGCGGTTGTGGCAGTGGGGGGGGATGGCATCAAAAATGGCGCAGACCCCTACGAGATTCCCTCAACCACTTGCGAGATCAGTTGGTAGAGATTTATGAAACCCAGGGCTATGAAATGTTCCAAGACCCTTGGAAGGCGCGAGATGAGTATGTTGAAATCATTAATAACCGCAGTTGGGATACAGTCGATCGCTTTTTGAATCGTCATCAAACCCATCCCCTAGAACCGAGCGAACAGATCGAAGCCTTGCGCTTACTGGAAATGCAACGCCATGCTCTGTTGATGTTCACCAGTTGCGGTTGGTTCTTTGAAGAAATTTCCCGCCCCGAAGGAACCCAAATTCTCCGATATGCCAGTCGGGCGATCGAGTTAGCCAGGGAAGTAACGGGTCAGGATTTAGAAACGACGTTTGTCGATCAATTAGCCCAAGCTCCCAGTAATGTGGACATTTTTGAAACGGGAGCCGGGGTTTATGACAAAAATGTGATGACTGCGCAAGTCAGCTTAGAGCAAGTGGTGGCCCATTTTGCGATTGGTTCTCTGTTTAATAGCTATCCCACCTCCCATAAGGGTTTATCTATAACGAGGGAACAGTCGAGTCCATCGGACAAAGATTTTTCTTTATATTGCTATGGGGTCGAACAACAGGATTATCAGCTTCAGCGCATGGGTTCCCTAACTTTAGCGGTAGGTGAAATTAACCTTACTTCTGAAGTGACGAGGGAAGGGGGGCATTTTGTATTTGCTCTCTTGCATTTAGGAGGATGGGATTTCCATTGTTGCGTTCAGCCGTTCTCTAACCGCCGATCCTATTTATCGATTAAAGAAACGCTCTTTCATGCTCTGCAACAGGCGAGTGCTGCTAATGTGATTTTAGGGATGGCGGAGTGGTTTGGCGACCAGACCTTTAGTTTAGACGATCTATTTGCAGAAGACCGCCTGCGGATCATGACTCTTCTGACCCAGGAAACCTTAACTCGCGTGGATCAGTTGTATACCCAAGTGTATCGAGATAATTACGGCGTGTTAAGGGCATTTCATCGAGACAATATGCCCCCACCAGCGGAGCTACAGGTCGCAGCGAATATGGCCCTGTCCCAGCGCTGTTTTAGCCTGTTGAATGCTCTGAAACCCGATAATTTTGCTTCACCCGAAGGATTGAGTTTGCTGCTAGAGTTAGAGGCGATCGCCAAAGAAGCTGAATCTCTCCATTGCCATCTGACTATTCCCGATGGTCAAGAAATCCTAGAGCGCTTAACCTTACTGGGATTTTGGGAAGTTCTGGAAAATAATGACCCTGCCAGCTTAAATCATCATCTGGAGCGACTAGAACGATTGATCGATCTCTCCTGTCGTTTGCAGGTAGGATTATGCTTAACTCGCTGTCAAGAGCTATACTTTAGTTATCTGCATAATAAGATTATCCCTCGCTGTTTTGGTATTTCCACTTCAGCCTTAAATGGCTCGGAGGAGGAAGACCCGTTAGAGAGCGAGGATACCTCATCGCAGATGACCTTAGATTTGCCTCAAAGCCGTCGCCTGCTGCGTCTGGGCCAAACCCTAGCCATTGATGTTAGCGTTTGGTTAGAACGCTTAGAGTAATGCCCTAACCCCTTGAGGAACTCAAAGGAGAGTCGATCATGAAACGTTCCCGTCGCCGAACCCAAACCGCATCTACCCCCAAATGGGCCCCGTTATCGAGAATAAAATGGAGACGTGGGGGATTGTGGTGGGTATTTATTCCCCTATCGGGGGCGATCGCCATTTTCTGGAAACCGATCGCCAATCCAGACACCCTCAATCAGATGGGAACGAATATTTCTACCAATGTTCAGACTTTCCTGAGTCCCCTTACCCCTTATATCAATGATCTGAAAGACACTCTTGAAAGAGCGCAAACCATAGATCCCGTGCAACCCTCTTTAGCTCAACCCGAAGAAAATGGAGACACCGGATCGCTATCATCGACTCAATCGGATCTGTTAAGCGACTCAGAACTGCAACAGATCATTGCGGCTCTATCCCTAGAGGAAATCGGCGAAGAAATTAACACACTCTCCTCGCCTTCTTTATCCGCTCCCGTTTCCTTGGACTTCTCCCCATCTGGGAACAAGGAGAAAAAAAGTCCTCTGTCTGCTTCCCATCCTCTGGTTTCTTCGGTTCCCTATTGGAGTCAAAAACCTGCTCAACCTGAACCCGAAGAAATTCTCTCTGTCTCTCCAACATTTAGCTCTTCTCTCACCCCAACCACCGGGGAAATTGTCGAATCAGTGACTCAGAACTTACCTACTGATGGTTCCAGAGTTTTCGGGTCAAACTTAACCTCAACCCGTCAACTGCCCAAAACTACGTTGCCAAACAACACGCCACAAACAACACTCAATGGCAATTCCAGTTCAGGAAACCTACCCTCGTCCTCCGTCTCAGAAACTCGCAGTTTTGGCTATAGTCGCTTATCTCCTTTTGTTGATACCTCTCCTGAATCAACTCCCTCTAATCCTTTCACCCCTCAAACTCAATTCACTGCTCCCGCTGGCTCCATTCGTCCCAGGGGATATGGTTTGATTCAACCGACGACTTCATCTTTAACTGTACCGAACCCTCAAAGGCGATCGCTCTATCCCGTCCCCAACTCCAATCCCTATGAGATCAATCCCAATTAGAGGCTGAATATGGAAACCCCCATTATTTCTTTACCTCCTCAACTAGCTCTCAAAATCAATTTAACAGAGGAGCAATTTTGGCAATTGTGCCACGAAAACGACAATTTGCAATTTGAGAAAACGGCCCAGGGAGAGTTAATTGTAATGCCCCCAACTGGAGGAAATACCAGCGAACGCAATGCCGATTTAACTTTTCAATTGCAAGCTTGGAATCGGCAAACTAAACTGGGTAAGGTCTTTGATTCTAGTGTCTGTTTTCAACTGCCCAATGGAGCCAATCGCGCTCCCGATTCTTCTTGGGTAAAACTAGAGCGCTGGGATGCTTTAACGGAGAAAGAACAAGATCGATTTGTACCCTTATGCCCCGATTTTGTGGTCGAGCTGATGTCTCCTAGCGATACCTTATCGCAAACTCAAGCGAAACTGATCGAGTATATAGACAATGGAGCGCGGTTAGGTTGGTTAATTAATCGCAAACAGCGACAAGTGGAAGTGTATCGCCCTCAGCAAGAAGTCGAAATCTTGGACAATCCCCAAACAGTATCCGGAGAGTTGATTTTACCGGGTTTTATCCTAGATTTATCCACAATTTGGTAAGGTGGCGATTTTTCTTACAGCGCTTCGCGCGGCAGAAGAGTAATAGGTAATGGGAAAACCGTTTTTCAAGCTATAGTGCCCATTTTTCAGACTTTTCATGCGAAGGTGCACTTAAGGAAGATCTCAATTTGAAGCCTTAGAAACTCAGCCATACCAGTATTTTCTCTTGCCTAGTGCAAAGCGCTATAAAAATGCCGCGAAAAACATCCTGCGGAATGTCAACCACTAATTAATGCTTCCACAAATTCATAACTGGAAAATGGGCGTAAATCTTCAATTCCTTCTCCTGCACCAATAAAGCGAATAGGTAAACCGAGTTGTTGGGAAACCGCTAAGGCAACGCCTCCTTTGGCTGTACCATCTAATTTAGTTAAGACAACCCCACTAAGCTGGGCAACTTCGGCAAACACTTGGGCTTGACGTAAGCCATTTTGACCTAGGGTAGCGTCTAAAACCAAGAGTGATTCTACTTTGGCATCAGGTGCTTTCTTATCGATGATGCGGCGCATTTTACTCAGTTCTTCCATTAAGTTTTTCTTGTTTTGCAATCGTCCAGCAGTATCGACCAGTAACAGGTCTACATTTCTCGATTGTGCGGCAGTAATTGCATCATAAACAACTGATGCTGGATCAGTGTTTTTACCTGGATTAGCAATAACATCTGTTCCAGTGCGCTCTCCCCAAACTTTGACTTGTTCTACGGCAGCAGCGCGGAAGGTGTCGGCTGCCCCAATTAAACATTGATAGTCAGATTTATTAGCTAAGTGTGCTAATTTACCAATAGTTGTGGTTTTGCCTACGCCATTGACTCCGGTTAACATCCAAATATTGAGGACATCTTGTTCCGGGGCAAAAGTAGTATCGTAGGCTTTGCCACCAGGATAGTCCAAAATATCACAGAGGAGTTGTTTTAAGTAGGCGATCGCCTGTTCTGGGGGTAAACTTTCTTCGCGCAGTTTAGCTTGTAATTGTTCAATAATGCGATCGGTCGCCTCAACGCCTACATCTGCCTGTAATAACAACGATTCAACTTCTAAAATTGCATCTTCATTGAGAGGCCCTTGACCCACAACTGCCTTCAATTGGTTAATTAATCCGCGCCGAGTTTTACCGAGTCCCTGACGCAGTTGTTGTAACCAATTAATCTCTTCTAAGGATACTTCATCCGGCCGTCTGCCTTGTTTAGCAAGAACCTCAGCCGACCACAGAAAATCTTCATCCAATTCTTGAGGGGCTGGAGAACGGCGTTTTTCTTCTGGTTCTGGCGCTTCGACTGCCTTTTCTTTCAGTTCTTCTAACCGCGCTCCCCGCTCTGCTTTGGCTCGTTCTAGGAAGGATACAGGTGCTGGAGTGGGTTCGGGTTCGGGTTCAGGTTCACTTTCAATAACCGGTTCCGGTTCAGCTTTTGTTTTACTCTCAACAACCGGTTCCAGTTCAGCTTCTGTTTTACTCTCAACAACCGGTTCCGGTTCACTCTCGGTTGCACCGTTAACAACCAGTTCCATTTCCGAAGGTTCAACAACGGTTTCTGCTGCAATAGCAGGTTCTGTTTCTTCAAGGGGAATTTCTGGTTTGAGTTCCTCTGCTTTCTCTTCTACTTCAGAAGACTTTTCGGCTTCTTGTTGTTGAATATTTTGATAAGCAGCCTTAGCCCACGCCAGATAATCTACAGCCTCTTCCGTTTTTTCTGTTTCAACTTGCTCCTGTTGCTCTGGTTGCGGTTCAGGGGCAGGGGAAGGAGCAGGAGACTCAGAGCGATTAAACTGGCGGCGAAACCAATTAAAGACCATAGGATTATGTGCAGGTTGTAGGACTAAGGGACTATTGCGATCGCAATCACCAGTGTATCATCTAGGGTTAACCACAAAAGAGATTGGCGATCGGCCTACCCAGAAATAACCCGGTTATTCTATACATTTTTTTACATTTACTCAGTATTGCAGATTCAATTTTATACGATACTCTAGATGATGTCGGTCATTATCTAACACTCAATGTCTCAATCATATCCCACTCCATCAATCCAAATCATCCATCAAGACTCTCCATATTTCCAACAAGTTAACAAACTCGGAGATAAAAATAATAAGACTTTAAGCTTCAGTAAATACGCCATATTTAAACGGTGTGCAGATAACCCTGGAATTATTGTCGCACTTGTAGATCGGGATTTAGCGGGTTATTTAATGTGGAGTATTAATTCTCAAAAGAATTATGCAAGAATATGGCATCTTTGTATCAAACCAGAATATCGAGGTCAAAAAATAACTAAGCTCCTAAATAATAAATTAATTGAGTTAACAAGGGATAAAGTCCGTGGAATTCGCTTAGAGTGTAAACCAAGCTATGGTATTGATGAAATGTGGAGAAAGTTAGGTTATGTTCCTATCCATGAAAAAGATGCAAAAACTCCTGGTGATATTCTAAAAACATGGTCAATTGAATTTATTAATTCAGCCTATCCATCTATTTTTTCTCCTGATATTAGTTCAGAGTGGTTACAGATAAAATCAGCTATTGATGCCGAGACGTTATATCAATTTATTCAGGATAAAAAATCTAAGGATAACCAAAATTTATCTCTTGATTGGTTACGCTCCTATTTAGGAGTTTGCATTACCGATGAAATTTTTAATGAGATCGATCAATTTTATTCTGATTCAGACAAGAAAAAACTGCGTAAAATATCTACATCTCATTTTTCTAAACAGGATTCAGATCCAACTATCTTTGAGGATTATATTAACAAAATACATTCTTCAATTAACCAAAACAAATTTGAATTAGATCAGACAAGTATTCGACATTTAGCAAGATGTTCTGCATCAGATATTCCTTATTTTATAACATCCAAACAAGATATACTAGCAATTTCCGATTTTTTGTATATAAACTTTGGTGTGCGTTCGATGTCTATAGAAAATATAATTAAATTACGAGATGAAATTATTAGTCAACTAGATTATCAACCGTTGAGATTAGCTAATAATATTCTTGAAAAGCGTAACTTAGATGATTTTAATTTAGATGAATTAGTTAAAACAATTCGATATAGAGAGTTTGATGAAGATCGCAATCAAATACTGATTAAGTTAAGATCATATGTCAGTCAAAAAAACAAGTTCATAAGTACTGTCTTAGTGTATGATGATCAACCCTATATTTGTATTGTATACGATCAGTCGAAACCCAACAGAATAGAAGTGCCTTTTCTGAGATGTTTAAATTCATCATCTATATCATATACATTAATAAATTACATAGTTGATGACTTGATAAAAATTTCAATTTCCAAAAGAAGAGATTTTTTATATATCATAGATGGTGGACTTGGAGAGTTAGAGACTAGGGCATTACAGAATCAGTATTTTATAAAAGAATTACATGGATATAAATGGATTAAATGTTCACCATTAATGACATTGGAAAAACAACAAGCGGTTCAATACTTACAACAGGCATCTCAAGAAATCAAAGGATATTCTTCAGCGAGTGAAATCCTTGTTTCAATCCTTAATTCTGATACATTCAATACGGACAGATTACCGCCCATTGATATTGAAAGATTACTATGGCCTTTAAAAATAGAAAATTCAAACATACCCAATTTTATCGTTCCCATAAAGCCAGAAGCTGCTAAAGAACTTTTTGATTACAATTTAGCAAAGCAAACTCTATTTGGAGTTCAAAAACATAACCTTTTTCTTAGTGTAGAATCAGTCTATTATAAGAGTTGTTTTGGTAATGGTGGGTTAAAGGACGCTCCAGCACGTATACTCTGGTATGTGAGTCAATCGAAAGATAAAGGTTTTTTAAATTTAAGCACAATTCGAGCCTGTTCTCAAGTTGATGATGTTATAATAGATGCACCAGAAGAGCTTCATAAGCGCTTTCAACATTTAGGATTTTATGATCTACCACAAATTCAAGATTGTGCTAAAAATAACCCAAGAAATCAAGTCATGGCAATTAAATTTAGTCATACAGAATTGTTTTATAATCCGATACATCTAGAGACCATAAGAGAATACTTAGACAAACCTAAACTTACTATACGATCTCCTAAAAAAATATCTCAAGATCAGTTCATTGATTTTTATACTCTAGGATTCCAATTAAAATCGACATGAAACAAGAATACCCTAAAGTTCTTTTGCTATCTATAAAACCTCAATATGTCCAAAAAATTTTAGATGGACAAAAAAATATAGAGCTTCGTAAGACTAGACCCAAGCTTAAAAAAGGTGACTTTATCTTAGTCTATGAATCATCTCCAACCAAGTGCTTGAGAGGATGGTTTGAAGTTCAAAGTATTTCGTGTGAAAATCCTCAAGAATTATGGCATAAAGTTCAGGATAATGTAGGGATAACTAAAAAAGAATTTGATGAATATTATAAGACATCTAAAGTCGCTATTGCTATTGCTATCAAATCACTTTACTCAACCAAGCTTTCCTTAGAAGAGGTTCGTGAAACATGGGAGACTTTTAAACCCCCTCAAAGCTTTTATTATTTGAAAAAAGATGAGATTATATTAGCTGAAAAAATTATTGGATTTTCTGTTTTTGACAAAAGTCCTAATTTGCAATTGACTATACCTAGTTTCAAACATTAAGATAACATGACTATTCCTGATTTTCAAACCATTCTCCTACCCTTATTACAACTTGCAGGCGATCAACAGCCTCATTCAATGCAAGAGGGCATTCAGCACCTCGCTAATCATTTTCAGCTTACGGATGAAGAGCGCAAAGAATTATTGCCTAGTGGAAAACAAGCTATTTTTGATAATCGAGTTGGTTGGGCCAGAACTTATCTAAAAAAAGCTGGATTATTAGACTCTCCGGCCAGGTCATTTTTCCAAATCACTCATCGAGGGGTAGACTTACTCCAAACCAATCCCAGTAAAATCAATACAGCTTTCCTGAAACAAGAATACCCAGAATTTCGAGACTTTCAGATGGGGCGTTCTTCAAAAGAAAATGCTCTTTCAGCCAATGACACTTGCCAATCTACATCTGAACCAGAAACTGACAGATCTAGTCAGCAAACTCCTGAAGAAATTTTGGAATATTCGTATCAAGAGCTTCGTAGTTCCTTAGCGCAAGAAATTTTGGAAAAAGTCAAATCTTGCTCCCCATCTTTTTTTGAACGTCTGGTTGTTGAACTTTTAGTCAAAATGGGATATGGAGGCTCAATTAAGGAAGCCGGACGAGCTATGGGTAAAACTGGGGATGAAGGCATTGATGGTATAATTAAAGAGGACCGGTTAGGATTAGATCGGATTTATATTCAAGCCAAGCGTTGGCAAGATTCAGTCGGTAGACCAGAGATTCAGAAATTTGTCGGTGCTTTAGCGGGTCAAGGGGCTAATAAAGGCATTTTTATTACCACTTCTAAATTTACAGAACAAGCAAAAACTTATTCCCCCAAAAATGACACCAAAGTGGTTTTGATTGATGGAGGAGAATTAGCCCAGTATATGATTGATTTTGACTTAGGCGTATCTACAGTCTCAGAATATAAACTCAAGAAAATAGATACGGATTATTTTGAAGTTGATTAAGCTATTTTTATATTCCAGCCATCACAGGTAATACCATTTCTCTTCAAGTTTGCAACTGATTTCAAATTGCCCTAGAAAAACTGGTAATTTGCCGTTTTCTGGTACGAGCATCAAAGATAGAGGCAATATTTCTGATTAGCAATCGACCGGTCGGTATCACCTCAATTTTCTCACCATTGAACCGAATTAATCCATCTGCTTCCAGGACATGCAGTTCAGCAATTTCTCTGGCAAAATATTCATCGAATTCTAGATCGAAGTGCAAGTGATATTTTTCCTCGATCGCATGTTGGCAAACCTGAAATTGGCACATGAACTCCATAATGACTGCCCTGCGGATGATGTCATCGCGATCGAGGCTAACGCCTCTTTCAATGGGTAGAATACCGGCATCAATAGCTTGATAGTAGTCTGGCAACTGCTTATGATTCTGAATATAGACATCGTGGAGCATACTAATGGAAGTCATCCCAAAAGAAAATAAATCCGACTCTGGTTTCGTGGTGTATCCCTGAAAGTTCCTGTGTAAGTCTCCAGCTTGTTGAGCGATCGTTAATTCATCATCAGGCTTGGCAAAATGATCCATGCCAATAAATACATAGCCTCCCTCCGTTAATTCTTCAATGGTCATTTTAAAGATATCGAGTTTTTCCGATGGCTCTGGTAGAGCATCTACAGGTATTTTTTTCTGAACTGGTTTCATCCAAGGAACATAGGCAAAATTGAAGATCGCAATCCGATCGGGATCGAGTTTTAGAGTCTTATCAATGGTATCCTTAAAAGTTTCTAGAGTTTGAAACGGTAGACCATAAATCAGATCGACATTCACACTCTCAAAGCCGGCTTCTCGAATCCAACTCATCACATCAAAGAGCATGGACTCTGGTTGTACGCGATTGATGGCGGCTTGAACTTCAGGATTAAAATCCTGAATGCCAAAGCTAATTCGATTGAATCCTAAGTTTTTTAAGAACAAGATCGCATTGCGATCGATGTATCGAGGATTGATTTCTAGAGAAACTTCTGCATCTTCACTAAAACTAAAATGTTGCTGAAATTGATTCCATAAAAATTCAATTTGATTGAGATTTAAATAGTTGGGAGTTCCTCCTCCCCAGTGGAGCTGATTAACTTTTCTTTCTTGATCGATGAGGGAAGAAACCTGTTCAATATTGCGGGCAACATAGTCCAAATAAGGATCGACTTTCTTTTGGCTCTTGGTAATGATGGTATTGCAGCCACAAAAATAACAGGGACTTTGGCAAAAAGGAATATGACAGTAGAGGGAAATCGGTATTTTTTTATGGTTCCCCACGGCGATACCCGTTCTAAAATCTAGATCGCCAACATTGGGTTTTAACTCTGTAGCGGGAGGATAACTGGTATATCGAGGTAGAGGTTTATCGTATTTTTTGAGTAAATTTGAGTCGAATTTTACGGTTGTTTGTGGCAGAAGTTGCATCGCTTTACCTTAATAATTTTGTGATTTGAGTTTCATTAGGAGCAGGAGGAGCATAATCGATTAAAGCCACCCCTGCTCAATACTTATTCAGCGGCGGAGACTAACTCCACTGAACTGGTGCCGGGCGCTCTTTCTGTACTTCCGGGCTTATCTTGCCGGGTGAGTAAATCGAAGGTATGATCGCCGATCGCTGCTTTTACGGCTGGTTCGAGTTCATGGACAACATTGCGGTTGAGTCGAAACGCAATGTTGGCTTCATCAACAATTTTTTGAGCTAGGGCATCATTAACCGGGAGTGAATTCAAAGCATCGCGGTACTTAGCCTTGAATGCCTTTCTGGCCTCGACGGTGGGAATTTGGTCGAATTCATGGAGTCCAGTCCCCTTATCTGGAGGCAATTCTAAAGCTGAACGAACAATATTTCTTAAAGCCTGACCGCCAGAGAGATCTCCCATATAGCGAACGTAACAATGGGCAACCAGAAGTGCCGGTTCGGTATTAGCTACTTCATGGATGCGGTCAACATAATTTTTGCCTTCGGGTGAAGGTTGGATTTTTTCTTTCCAGTCTTCCCCATAGTAATAGGCTAAGTCTTCCTCTAATTTCCCTTTGCGCTCTAGTTCGGGGAAATAAATGGGAGCGATCGCTTGATGGTCTTTGTGGCGCTGTACTTCTTCTTCGAGGGCACTGTAGAGGAAATACAAATCTGCGGTTAACAGGCGGAAAGGCTCTCTTTCCACAATCCCTTTGAGAAAACACTTCATAAAGGCCGTGTTTTCAGCCATGGTATGGGATTGTTTGGTTCCTTCACGAAGTTGGCTTGCCAAATTGCTACTCATCTTTGCTATCTCGTAAAAGTCAACTACTTTTTTCGTTTAATTTCAATAGTTCAATTACTGTATAGCGATATATAATTTTGAGCAACTAAAGCGTATTAAAACTTAACAAATCGCCATCGAGTAGTATCGCAGAGAATGAGTGGGTTAGGACAGTTACAGTGCTTTACGCTGGGCAATAGACAATAGGCAATAGGCAATAGGAACGAATAGCAAGAGAAAATGTCCTAATTCTTCATTTCTCTGCTATAGAGGCGAAAAATTTTCCGCCTCTATAGACACCATCGTCGTTGATCGAGCATTCTGTACCAACCTCAACTGAAGTGACTTTACCTATACCTACTTAGACTGCTCTTCCTTGAGTAACGTCACCACCCGACGCAACACTCCATTAATAAACCGATATTCCTGATCCCCACTGTAGCGTTTAGCTAACTTCACCGCTTCATCAATGGCTATCCGTTCATCCAGGTTAACGTACAAAATTTCTGCTACTGCAATTCTGAGAATATCGCGATCGATACGAGCAATGCGCTCTAACTGCCAATTGACCATCGCCTTAGATAAGATAGAGTCCAATTCCTGGTGATTTTGAACGACCCGACTCACCAACTCTAAAGCATAATCTTGAACAACCGTTTGCTCTTGATAATAATGCACTTTTTCGGGAAACGTCATCGCATCTCCCAATTGATTAATAGCCATTTGGGTCAGTTCAACCGCCTCTTTAAGCATCGCTCTAGAGCTAGCAATATTGGGGGCCACCGTTTCGCTATTCAACAGGCGATCGTTTCCTCTCTCCAACTGAGCCGATGCCATCTCTAAAGACTCTGATGCTTCCGTTTGCAACGTCTTCACTGCGGCTAAGATCATCGATTCAAGGTTTTCGGGAGTCTTTCGCTTAGAAAACTGGGAAAGACTCAGCAAGGCAAGTTCACGAGCAATTTGGCGCGGTTGCATAATTTTTAAAAGCCGAAGATTGGCCCTCTAACACTACTCAACTTTAGAAGATTCCTCAAGAGTCAGAGAAACCGTTAGGCCAAGTTTTTCAGCAGGATTCTCAGTCAATTGAGACTTCTTCCGATCCTCTAGTGTATATCCTGATTGCTCATCCGCTGGCGGAAGTAGTGCCATTGTGGGGTTAACGATACCGGCTGAGACGACCACCTTAAAGGCATCTTCAATGGAGATTGCTAAATTAATCACGTCTTTCTCTGGAACGATCGCATACCATCCAGTGGTAGGATTTGGTGTAGTGGGAATAAATACATTAATCATCGGCTCTGGAAACTTGGAGCGTAAATCTGAACTCACCGGACCAGTAACAAATCCCATTGACCATAGTCCCTCACGAGGATATTCGACCAACACCACTCGCCGAAACTTATCCTTAGAATCTCTGAGTAGGGTTTCCAACAATTGCTTTAAGGTTTTATAAACCGAACCAGCCAAAGGAATCGCCTGTACAATTCGCTCCCCCACATCCAACAACCAGCGGCCGACGATATTCCGAGCCATCAAACCAATGACCAGGATACTGAGTAAGGGAACGGCAAGTCCGACGACTAGATTGAGAAGAGAGACCAAAATCGGATGCAGTCCATCAAAGGGGTTCACCTGTTTAGGAATCTGGGTGAGGACATTGACTACCCAACTGGCGATGGTAATGGTTAGCCAGATGGTGGTTGCCAATGGGATCACCACCAGCAAACCAGCAATCAAATCATTCTTCAAATCTTGCTTCAAGCGTTGGAACACAAAGATTCTTTACTCAGGGAACAGGGAATAGGCAGTGGGCAGAAACCGGCTTTCTAGGCTGACTCCCGACTCCCGAATCGGGATGATCCCCACTATTGGCTATCATAAAACACTTTGCCGGTAATCTGTGGAATAGCTGACGAATTGAGGGCTATCTACACGAATCCAACAAAGGGGAAAACCAGGTTTTGCCTATTGCCTTTTGCCTCTTGCATCCCCCAATACACAATTCGCTCACAGCCTTAACGGGTGACCCATAACTATTGCCTATTGCCTATTGCCTCCTCTTGTGAATTCTGGGCAGAATTCTCCTGTGGCTTTAAGGTCTGTGGATCTAACTCAGGGACGGGTAAATATTGCATTTCCCAGGTTTTCAATAAAATCAGATATTCATAAAAGGCTTGTAGAGTACACCAAGCCAAACCGGGCGAACCATCCCAACATCCCCCTAAAATGAAATACATATAGAAAAATCGTACAACTGGGCGAAAGGGTAGACGCAAGGAGAGATCTTTAAGCGCTCGTCGTCTAGCGACTTCGGTTTTCCCAAAGACTAACTCAGCCCAGTTGACCTTCCCTTTTTCCAGTTGACGGATGGTTTCGGCTGCTTCATCAGTCGAATAGCGATTATGCTTTTCGATCCACCGACTGAGACCTTTACTACAGGTATAGTGAGGATAGGTTTCTTTGAGAAATCCTGTGGGGCCATCACACACTTCTCGTTCAGTATGGCCATAATCGCTAAACCAAACCCGATCGGGACGCAACAGCCTCAATTGATACCGGGGGTACTGGGTACTGTAGCGAATCCAACGATTCATGAACATCACTCGTTCTGCCACATAGTAGCCCACCTTGTCGGCTGATTTAATCGTCTCTAAACACTCGTTAAATAACTCCGGGGTCATGCGCTCGTCTGCTTCTAGGATATATATCCAAGGATGTTTAGCAGGGACTTCTTGGAGCATCCAAGTGCGTTGACGGCCATGGCTTTCAAATTTATGCTCAACAACGCGGGCGGGATAACGTTGGGCAATTTCGACAGTGCGATCGCTACTGAGCGAATCTACCACAATTACATCATCCGACACTAGAGCAGATTCAATACAAGGGCCAATATCCAGTTCTTCGTTATAGGTGAGAATATAAATTGAGAACATTTTCAGTCAATCAGAGCTAAAACTTCAGGAGCAGGTAGGGTCAAAAAGCGATCGCTCCCTCATCTGGGTTTCTAGTGGACTGAAACGGCTCAAATCGGGCATTATGATTTTGATGGTATGGGTTAAGTTTTTCCCATGCTCTCGCTCTTAACGCCCTTCCCCATTTTCATCTCATGCTACGCTTACACTGAAACGGTACACTAGGTTTGGCGATCGCTCAAAACAGAAGGATCTTACCGACGGCGCTTCTTGCGTCCTCCACCTCCCAGTTGTACACCGGTCAAACCAACGCCCAAATACCCAACGGCTAATAAGGCTCCATTCATCGATTGAGACATCGATTTTACCGTAGTCACTTGGGCCCTTTCTTCCCGTTGCATCTTTTCTTCCTCGATTTGAGTTCTTGCCCGTTCGGGGAGAGCAGTTACCTGTTGATCGATGAAGTTATCAATTGCACTCGGATCATCCCTGAACTGTTGGAGTAATTCAGCTTGTCCTTCTGGTGCTTGCTCTATAGCTTGTTGAAATTGCTCCTCATTACTAATTAAAGTATTAATCTGAGTCCTAAACTGTTCTCGACGTTGATCTAATCCCGCCTGAAATTGGGGATTGTCCAATTGATCTTGCAATTGTTGTTCAGCTTGTTGGGCTTGTGCTTCCAAATTTCTCAGGGCGCGGTTACGACTGCGCACAGTATCAACGCTATGTAGGGGAACCACGAAGAGATAAACAATTCCTAAAATCAGAGAGACTAAGACGGCTGCTGACCGCAACATCCCCTGTTTAGAGCCGCTTGTCCCTTCTGAATCTTTGATCCAAATTCCCCCTAAGAGTAGGGCAACTCCAACCAAGGGAATTACTCCTCGGTCAATCAACTGACTGGTAAAATTGAGTCTCCATTGGGGACTCAGCAGGTTAGGAGGAATAGCGATAATCAGAATATCAATAATAAACGAGACAATCATCACTAAGCCCACCAGTTGCAATGACCGGGAGGCTAAGGGAGAAATAGGGTTGCTACTTGCTTTCATATGAAATGGTTACGTTTTACGATCAGAATATTGAGAGACCCTTGAAAATGCCCTGAAGTCGTTGGCCGAAGATGACCAGAACCAGGATAACATCGAAAACCGATGAACTGGTATAGTGCTGCGGGCTAGGCAAAAGGCAAAAGATAATGGGGGCTAGTTAAAGCAAAAACAGTTGACTCATTCCTGAATTACCCATTACCAGCGCAAAGCGCTATATATTACAGTTTAAGCGATCGCTCTTGTATGAATTATCCTCAGATGGCTTCAGGTGTCTCATGATTTCTAGTTTCACTCCTATTTTGGCAAACGTCTATGTTCCGATCACTCTCTTAATCTTGGGATTGGGGTTCTGGGGACAGCCAAGTCTTGCACACCTCTCTTCCCCCTTGTTGATCACTCAAGAGGAAATCCCTAATGATGAAGAGGAAACCCCTAGTGATGCCCTTGATGAGGCTCAAAAGTATAATCAACAAGGGATTGAGTTGATGAAATTGGGGGACTATTCCGAAGCGGTGGAAGCCTTTCAACAGGCATTGGAAATTTATCCCAATTCGGAGAAAATTTATTCTAATTTAGGCATTGCCCTGGGTCATGATAGCCGATTTGACGAAGCCGTGGTTGCTTTTCAGGGGGCCCTGGAGATTAATCCCCAGAATTGGGAGACCTATAATAATTTGGGGATTGCCCTAGGCTCTCAGGAAAAGTACGATCAGGCGATCGCAGCTTTTGAGGAAGCTATTGTCCTCAATCCAGATGCTCCCATGTCCTACCATAATTCTGCCGTAGCCTATATCAAACAAGAGAAATGGGAAGAGGCGATGACCTCCCTTGAGGCTGCCCAGGAGCGCTATGCAGATTTGGGGCAAACGGAGGTGGTTGAGTTAATCGATCAGGTTTTATCCGATTTGCAAGAGAAAATTGGGGAGTAGGCAGGAGGGACAGTCGGCAGTAGGCAGTTAGCTATCTTCTCCGTGTCCCCGCGTCCCCCTATTCCCTATTCCCTATTCCATCCCCCTTATCTTGGAAAACATCGACCAGGTAGGGGGAAAGTTCCTGATTGAGTTGTCCCGCTTTGATAAACTCGGCATAGGTATCTGCTTCGATCGCCAAAAGTTCCTCCCGCAATTGTTCAATAGCATATTCTCTCGTTTGGGGATGTTGTTGGCGCAGTTCTTGAATGTTCCGCTCTAACTGCTCTAACTCTCCTTGCACCAGTGCAGCTTGATAGCGATAGTATTCTGGCTCAATTTCCGGCCGTTGTTTGCCGGATGTTAATGTTTCCATGACTCGATTCAGTGCTACTCGGCGAGCCACGGCTTCTAAATATTGCCGTCTTAGGGGTTCATCACCGAGGAGGTTTAAGCCTTGTAAGAGGGGTTTAATCGTTAAACCTTGAACTAAGAGGGTAAAAAGAACCACACCAAAGACAGTTGCACTGATTTGATCCCGTCCTTCTAGGGCAATGGGTAAACTTAAGGCTAGGGCAATAGAAACGGAGCCACGCAACCCTCCCCACCAGAGTACGGTTTGTTCTTTCCAATTAATATCGACTTCAGTTATCCAATTACTCAATGTGCCTAAGCCATAAATGGCGATCGCCCGCGTAACAATCATGGCAGCGATGGTAATGAGAATCTCATCTAAATTTTCCATCAGACTAGAGAATTGCATCTGATCTCCAATCAAGAGGAAAACAATGGAGTTCACAAAAAAGGCTAAAAATTCCCAAAATTCACTGACAATGACGCGGGTGCGGGGATTCATGCCAATACGGGAGCCAAAGTTACCTAAAATTAAGCCTACAGTAACCACGCCAATGACCCCCGATCCGCCGGCTTCTTCAATTAAAATGTAGGTTCCATAGGCGGAAATCAGGGTTAAGGATTGTTCGACTAAGGGTAAATCAAAGCGCTGGGTAAGATAGGAAATGCCAAAGCCAATTAGCCCACCAATACCCAATCCTAAACCGACAAAGACGGCAAAATGAACAATACTTGCTTGCCAGTTAAATTCTTCTATGCCTAGGGGAATACCGACAAGCAAACTAAAAGCCACTACCGCCACCCCATCATTAAACAGGCTTTCCCCTTCCATCACTACACTCAAGCGTTTGGGAGCGCCTAATTCCCGGAATAGAGCAACCACAGAAACGGGATCGGTTGCCGAGAGACTTGCACCTAAAAGCAGAGCCGTGGCTAGGGGTAAACCGGTGAGTTGATTGACTCCCAAACCAATTCCCACCACGGAAATAGCTACGCCGAGTATGGCAAAGAGGCTAATGGGAACAATATTTTTTTTCAGCCCTGACCATTTTAGATTCCAAGCGGCTTCAAAGAGCAGGGGAGGGAGGAAAATGGAGAGGATCAGCTCAGGGGAGAGATTAACCAACCGCACATCGACGAGAGCCAGTCCAAGTCCAACAATTACCAGCAGTAGGGTGTAGGGGATCTGGCGAAACCAAGGAACGATTTGGGGTAAGGTGGCAACGCTGAGGGAAACGGAGAGGACAAGGAGAAATTGCTGGAGGTTAGCGGCGATCGCTCCCTGTTCTTCTGCTACAGTCGCTATCAGCATGGTCAGTTACTCCAAATGCTCTGGCTCAAGTCAGGGTTATTGTATCCGACCCTTGGGGAGTTTGCTAGGGTCAATCCGGTTGTACCCACTTGTTCCACTGCTTAGATAGTTTTCGAGTCAGGTGTACTTTTTAGCTGGAGTAAGGGTTATGGGGAAGAAGCCCGTAGTACAAAACCTTAATGTATCATAGTGAACGTAATGTGTGTGAGATTACAGCTTTTTCTTATATGAGTCAAATGAAAGATTTATTTCCGAGTTATTATCGCCCTAACCAGGAAGAGTTCAAGGAAATCTGGCAATCGGCAATTTTTATCCTAGATACCAATGTTTTGCTCAATCTGTATCGTTATTCGGAAGAGACAAGAAAGCAGTTTTTTTCAGTTTTGGAACAATTATCCGATCAACTCTGGATTCCTTATCAAGTTGCACTGGAATTTCAAGACAACCGTCTAGTAGTTGTGCAAGAAACAAAAAAACGTTTTCAGATGCTAAGGACTTTTTGCAGAAGCATCTAGATACTTTAAGCAATGACAAATCTATTAAAGAGTTATTAAACTATTATTCTAGTATTGAATCTAGTCATAAGATTTTTTTCTCAGAAGTAAGTAAGAGTGTCAAGGATTTTACTGGAAAGCTACAAAACGTTGAAGAGAGTGAACTTGCTATCATTAACAAAATAACCAAAAGTACAGATAACGACCCAATCCGAGACAAGATTGATACTTTGTTCGAGGGTAAAGTTGGAAACCCTTTTACAAAAGAACAACTTGAGGAGGTTTACAAAAATGGTGAACAAAGATACGCCGATAAAATACCGCCAGGCTACAAAGACAAAGACAAAGGCGATAAACTGCGTCATAATGGATTAGTTTATCAAGAAAAGTTTGGTGATTTAGTTATTTGGCAACAAATTCTTGAGAAGGCCAAACAAATGTCTGAAGGTTCAGAGGAGCTATCTATCATTTTCATCACCAATGATAACAAAGAGGATTGGTGGTTAATTGATCATGGAAAAACAATTGGGCCGCGTCGTGAACTTATACAGGAAATAAATAGAGAGACTGACGGAAAAATCCAAAAATTCCATATGTATAAAGCCGAATTATTTTTGATCCATGCAAAAGAATATTTAGGTTTAGATATAAAAGATGAATCTATTAAACAGGTTCGTAATATTACTAACAAAGTGAGTAGACAACGTTCTCGAAACCGAGAATCGGTATTGGACACTATTGACTATAAAGCCGTGTATTCTTGGCTCAAAAATAAGTACATAGGTTGTTTGGTTGAAAAAAATACAGAACTTCTTCTAGAGTATGGTGTTGTAGATAAGCATACAGGTAAGGTTTTAGGTTTTCAAATCAAAAACCAGGTTATTAACATAGATTTTATTTGGTTTGATTTGAAGGATTATATACGGATGAAACTACTCTATAACTTCCAAGGTGCAGAATTAGATGAAATGACATTTATATTAGTCGCAAGAGACAAAAAAGAGGCGATTTTTAAAAGCCAAAAAGCAGGACAAAAAAAAGATATCGATCCTCTCCCTTTAGGAGTCAATGTACTGATTGGATTTGTTGAGAATCCCGATCATGAATCAGAAGCCGAGTTGGTTATATTATCGGAGTTTAGGGGGACTGAGGTAAGTTAATAGAAGAAAGCGATCACCTTCTCTCATACGGATTACTTAATCCCTCTCCCACGGGAGAGGGATTCGTTTCCCAAAGTTTAAGTGTCGTACATCCGCGCTTCTATAGCATCGGGATGTTCTTCACAGTATTGTTCAAACTTGGTTTTGGTGATTTTCTGGGCTTGCTGGTGAGCTGCTTCGGCTTCTAGCTCTTCGACAATATCCCAAGCGACCGCACATTCACGGGAGTTGGGGCCTTTCTCTTTACAAATGGCCCGTGCTTCGGCAAGCGCCTTTTCAATTTCTTCTTTTAGGGTGAGCGCTTTCGGTTTTTCCAGGAAATCACCCTTATTGAGAATATCGGTAATCGAGATAATGCCCAAGACTTCGCCACTGATCACGGGAGCGCGATGGAGTCCTAAATTCGCAAATAATCGGGCTACATATTCAACACCTAAATTAGGATTGATCGCCACACAGGGTTTGGTCATAATTTCATAAACCCGGACTGTTTTGGGGTCAGTTCCATAGGCAGTGACTTTATAAACTACGTCACTTTCGGTTACAATTCCATAGCTATCTTGCTCATGACGGCGTTTAACGATGAGCGAACGAATGTTCTTTGCTCGCATGAGTTTAACGGCTTCCTCTACTGTGGCTAAACCGCCAATCATCACCACATCTTTGGTCATGATATCTGATGCTTTTAACATGTTTTTTCCTCTTTCAAGTCTCTGTTTACAATCGAGTTAAGATTGGAGATTATCAATGTACTAATTGGGGAGCAATTGGGTTAATTTGTTCCTCTAAATAACCATACCACTGTTCGAGACCAAAACCACTGCGGGCAGATACTTCAAAAACTTGGGCTTGTGGGGCGACTTGCTGAAGGTTTTTGAGGGCAATTTCGTGATCGAATCCAACGACTTCAGCAATGTCAATTTTGTTGAGCAAAATGACATCAGCACTCTTAAACAGGGTAGGATATTTAAGGGGTTTATCTTCTCCTTCTGTGGTGGAAAGTAGGGCTATGCGCAAGGTTTCGCCGAGATCGTAGGCAGCGGGACAAACCAAATTGCCGACGTTTTCTATGATCAAAAGCTGTAATAGGTCAAGGGGAATTTCGGTGATCGCCTGGGCAATCATATCGGCTTCTAAATGGCAGATACTGCCGGTGGTAATTTGCACGACAGGTGCGCCGGTTTCCCGTAATCTTTGAGCATCATTATCAGTGGCTAAATCTCCCACGATCACCCCTGCGGGGAGTCGTTCTCCCAGATCCGAGAGGGTGCGTTGAATCAGGGTTGTTTTGCCAGAACCTGGAGAAGAAAGGATATTCAAAACTAACAGCCCTTTGGCTAAAAAATAGCCTCGGTTGCGTTCAGCGAGGCGGTCATTTTTGGCTAAAATGGCTTGGTGAACCGGTAGGGTATGGGTATGGGCACGATCGCCGTGATGATGATCGTGGGCATGATCATGATGATGATCATGGGGGGGATGAGAATGGCTATGAATCTCAACTTTTCCAGGGGTTACAGCACAACCACAATCAGTACACATGGATTTAAGAAACCTCCAAGGATGCTAACTCTAATTCTTTCCCTTGACGAACTTCCCGGCTTAGTTGTCCACAGTGGGGACAGATATGAATGATGTCACTGGGATAGAAGTTTTCCTGACAATTGGAACAGTAACATTCAACCGGTATGGTTTCGATTTCTAGTGTAGCACTCTGGGCAATTGTATTTTGAGTCACGACATCAAACGCAAAGTTTAAAGCTTCTGGAACAACACCGGAGAGTTCTCCCACGTTGAGTTTAATCCGATGAATTTGTTTTGCCCCTTGGTTTTGAGCGTGGTTGAGGGCAAGTTTTAGGGTTTCTTCCATGATACTGACTTCGTGCATAGTCAATTAAAAATTAAACCTTAAAAATTAAAGAGTGTGATGATTTTGGATCAAGTGGGTGATGTGGCTGAGGGCAATTTTAACGCGCTGTTGTGCCAGGGGGGAGAGACGATCGCTGTCGGAAAAGTCTACCCCAGGGACGCTAATTATCCAGGCTTGGGGTACAGTTTGATATAACCATTGGCACAGGGAAAGTAAGCGAGGAGGGCTGAGGGAATGTCCCCAAGGTAATCCTTGTTCTGGCACGGGTTCAAGTTGGGAGCGGGTTACGTCGTCTCCGGATAGGGCAGCATCAACAAAAATAGCTAACTGGACTTCGGATAATTCTTGGGCTAACTCTGGCATAAGCTGATGGACAGGGCGCGATCGCACATTCATCCATTCCCACTCTTCTACCCTCATCGCTACCGTTTGCCCAATGCCATCATCACCTCGTAGGAGGTTACCATAACCGATAACGAGAACAGTCGGTGAGGGATGGGATGGGGAGATGGGGGGATGAGGATATGGAGAAATCATGACCATTAAACTGTTCTTGGAGGATGGGATGAGTTGTGGTTTCAAGTGTGATGTATTGGTTTGGCGATCGCATTTTATGGGTTCCGCAATTTATCCTAAATCTTGCTGCACCATCTATCCTAAATTTTGCTGGTTTTCTTAATACCCTGCGATTCCGATCTCCTGACAGAAAACTTAATTTAAAATTAAGATTTTTGTACACTTTCCTCAATCAGTCCTCTTCTGTATAAAGTAATCTGTCACCAATCAACTCTTCTTGCCAAGGGCGATCGCCCCATTATTCCCTCCAAAGGCAAAACTTAAACACAGACAATGTTGTATCGGCTGAGAACGGGCAGCACAAACAACATTGAGATTAAACTCTGGCTCCCTTAACCCCACACAAGGAGGTAAGATTTGATGCTTGAGCGCCATTAAAGAAAAGGCGATACCCAATGCTCCAGAAGCACCCAATGTATGCCCGGTTGCCCCTTTGGTGGAGCTAACAGGAACTGTTGCTGGAAATAGATACTGGATCAGTTGGCTTTCGGCGGCATCATTTAAGGGGGTACTGGTTCCGTGGGCATGGATGTAGTCAATAGAATTTGGGGTTAAGCCAGACCGCTCCAAACAAGTTTTAATGGCGATCGCTGCACTCATGCGATCGGGTTTTGGGGCGCTCACATGATAAGCATCACTGGTAAAGGCTGCTCCCAGGATTTGACCATAGATTGAGGCTTGACGCTGCTGTGCTGACTCTAGGGATTCTAGGAGGAGAAATGCGCCTCCTTCCCCTAAAACCAATCCTTCCCGATCGCGGTCAAAGGGATAACATCCGGTTTTCGCTAAGGCTCCCATTTGCGTAAATCCCGCTAGAGTTAAGGGTGTGATCGGTGCTTCAATTGCCCCTGCTAAAACCTGTTGAGCATAGCCGCAGCGAATCAGTTCATAGCCTTGGGCGATCGCCCACATGCCCGTATTGCAAGCATTCATGGGAGCTTGGACAATCCCTTGAGTCCCCGTAAGTTGAGCCACCATTCGCGCGGGAAGATCGGGTAAATAGTCTAGACAATTGGATAGATTGGGGAATTCTGGATCTCCGGTCAAAAAACGCCCAGCGATCGCCTCCCAACTCCCTTGAGCGCTGCGACTCGATCCAACAACAATCCCCAGATCGGGTAAGGGAGGAGTCATACCTGCATCTTCCAAAGTCTCCAGGACTAACTGATGAGTCAGCTCTCGCAAAGAAGCCGGGCGATCGCCAATCATGGCTAGAGGACGAGGTGCTAAATCTGGAAACGGTTGCGCCATGGCGATCGCTGATTCCTGATTGAGGAGCTTGTGCCAAGTCGCATTATCGCGCGATCCCAACGCCGAGACTAAACCCAATCCAGTAACAACAACGACTGTCATAATATCGAAAACTAGGGGATTTTAATATTATCATTAAAAGATGCGGAGGTCGTAGGGTAGACACTGCCAGCCTTACTGGCTACTGGCTTAAGCCAATATAGGAGGTAAATTATGGTTGCTGCAATGACAAAACAGAGCGCAGTTGAAGAGTATCTAGAACAGGAAAATCGGAATATTGACAAAAGCGAGTTTATTCAAGGAGAGATCATCAAAATGGCAGGTGCATCGGCAAATCATAATCGGTTAACCTTAAATTTGAGTCGCTTATTACCCCTAGAAGTTGGAGATCGCAATTATGAGGTATTTATGAGCGACATGCGCTTGTGGTTGCCTGTATCCGAGAGTTATGTTTATCCCGATGTCATGGCGATCGCGGAAGAGCCAATGTTTACCGACAGCAAACAGATGGCGCTCACCAATCCTTGTTTAATTGCCGAAGTTTTATCCTCGTCCACAGAAGGATTGGATAAAAACCAGAAATTTGCCCTCTATCGCTCCATTCCCCAGTTACAGGAATATCTGTTAATCGATCAATTTTCCTATCGGGTAGAACTCTATCGTAAGGTTGGCGATCACCAATGGTTGCTCACGGAGTTGATTGGCGAAGATACAATAGTAGAATTGCAATCAGTAAATCTTACAATTAAGTTGTCCGAACTGTACAAGCGAGTCCAATTTGAGCAATCTGAAGAATAAAATCAAATCTGATTAAATCGTTCTGACCACCTTCAGGATTTGAATGAATAGAGGTGCTCATCATTTTGTCTCACTCAGGCTCTTGAAGATGCGACAACTCCCAACTGCTTCAAAACCGTCTTTGCAGCTAAACGTCCTGACTGTGCCCCACCATTCATATAGCCTTGATAGGCATCACTGGTGTGTTCTCCGGCAAAAATTAATCGTCCTTGATGAACGTTTTGCTCATCTTCTCCCTCTAGATAAACATGATGTTGAATAAATCCTGTGTACTGTCCTGGCTTAAAACAAGCATAGCTACCTAAAGCAAAAGGATCGGTCGGCCAATGGAGGCGAGTGGCTTTTCCATTGTACGTTTCCAGTAGATTGGGAATTAAACGATCGAGCATTTTGGTATAAAGTTGCCCATTCTCCTCTATGCTGTAGCGCTGGCTATTGAAACCGATATCTCCACCCAAATAATAGGTTAGCGCTCCAAGTTTAGACGGTTGAAGTTGCGAGGCTTCAAAACAGCTTTGCCAGGACAGATCTGTATATCCCAGACCACTCAATCCTTGATCTCGCCAGACAGGTTGGTTATGACCTACCGTAACTTTCACGTTATTGCCGTAACCCACCTCATTAATAAACCGGTGCAAGGTTTGTGGTAAGGGTAATCTTATCTGAATAGAACGAAGAACGCTAAACGGAATAGCGAGAACGACAATATCTGCATCCACATCAGTAAAATTGAAGCTGAGTTTAAAGCCCTCTCTGTGTTGCCGAATCGATTCTAAGGCCATTCCCGTCTCAATTTGATTCTGTAATTCTCCTGCGAGGGCATCGGTAATGGCTTGAGTCCCATTTTGAACTAGATATCGTTCATCCGAGTGTCCAGTCGATTCCACATTGCCTTCCCTATCTACACGAGGGAGTAACCAGATTAGGTTAAGCGCCGTGATTTCATCGGCTTCGAGTCCCATCTCGGTAATCATGACGAGTTCAATGAATTCTCGTAACCATCCAGATAGGCCGATGCGATCGCCATACTCAGCAACGGAGAGAGCATCTAATTCAACACTGACATTCTCCCAATCTTCATCCAGGCGATCGGCATCAGCAGCTATGCGTTCGGCAACGGGGACAAGGGCTTCAGCCAGTGTTGCTTCCGAGAGCATTTGCCCATCAAAATGATACAGATCCGTGAGAGCCAATTCTTCAGGGACAAAGCGATCGAGCAGAGGAATTTGGAATTCTTGCGCCAGCGCCAGCATATCTTCATGGTCACTATTAATATACTCAGCACCAAGGTTAACCCAAATCCCTTGTCCCACCGCATCTTTGACCGTATACATTCTGCCTCCCACACGATCTGAGGCTTCATAAATTGTGGCGCGGTAGCCCGCCTTTTTCAGAGTGTAAGCCGTACTCAGACCCGCAATTCCTGCCCCTACGATCGCAATTTTGGGAGCAGCTCTCTCTCGTGCCCACAGAGTAGTAGCAGGAGATTGACAACCCGTCCCTAACAGCAGTCCTCCAGCCAAACCTCCAGCAACTTGCAAAAATGAGCGCCGCTTGAAATGTTGACGTTTCTGATTTTGTTGTATTTCTGACCATGCATCCAGAGGAATCTGACGACGATTCGCTTCTGTTGCCCAACGCAAGGCGCGAGAGAAGAGGCCAAATAAGGGATTGCGTGCCATAAGAACTCACTAGCGCTTCAAGTTTTCCAGTCCCTGGGTGACCGTTGCTGAGTCAATCCGATCGCCCTGTTGAATTGCATCAACCCCTTCCATCCCCTCAGTTACATAACCAAATACAGCATAATTGCCATCAAGAAAGGAGAGATCGGCCAGGGTAAAATAAAACTGGGAAGAGGCAGAATCGGGGAATTGCGATCTCGCCATCGCCACTGCACCACGAGTATGCTGAAGTTCCGGAGGCTTGTTAATTTGTGCCACGGGAAACGTTTGACTATAAATCGGTTCGCTCTCCTCTTGTGGGGTGATTTCCAGGGGAATTTGTCGCTCCTGTCCGGTTGCTGGATCGATAAATCCACCGGTTCCATTGCCTAGCGGATCTCCCCCTTGCACCACAAATGGTTGAGGCTCGCGCACTACCCGATGAAACGTCAAGCCATCATAAAAACCGCGCTCGACTAAATCCACAAAGTTTCCAGCGGTTACCGGTGCTTTTGTGCCATCTACACTAATTGTAATGGGCGAGCCTTTAACGGTCATCACCACTGTTGCTTTCCCTTCCAAAATGGGTAACCCGTTAAAGGGACGATTGGGATCGGCACTCGCCACTGGGGAAGGAGTCGCTCCTGTGGCAGTGGGGGAGCCATCTGAGTCAGGAGCAGAGAGGCTATCACTGCATCCGGCGATCGCCAATGCACTTAACAGCATCAATGAGATGACCCAATATTTCGGTCTAATTTTCATAGGATTAATTGAATTTCTGTTACCAAAGCTACGGATTGATTGTACCGAATGGGTGTCTTAGAGTCCTTCTAAAGGCACTTCTAAAAATCGGGCTAACTCTGCGGCTTGGTTTTCTAGGTCTGAGAGACTCATCGGTTGTCCCACACGAGTTAAAGGAATATTGCCTTGTCCTTTTACTCGCAGATAAATTTTCCGCTGAGGATTAAGTCCTTCTTTGATAATTACGCCCACTGCTTGAATATCTTCTAAGGGATAAGTCAAGTCAATTTGGCGATTTTTCCCCGGAAATCCCCAACGAAAAACTTTAGCCACGCCAGTTTCATAGCTAAATTCGTTATATCCACCACCGACATCCCAGAGAATCACCAGCCATAGATACAGAGCCAGCAATAATCCCGCACTGCCATATAAGCCCATGACCAAACCTTGAGGCACAAATATTAGCTCGGTGGGGTTACTAAAGGGTATGAGGTTGACTTGCAGATAGCTCGATAACCCGGCTAATAAAAAGCCAGATGCGCCCATGGAAATGATGGTTGCCCAGGCATAATTACTCAGTCGGCGTGAACCGAGAATGGATTGATGTAAAACTTTTTTGTTCTTTGGTGTGGAGGTTCCTTGTGCCGTCATAGGTCTGGGTGAAGTTGGATCGCTATACCAAATTAAGAGTGCTTTCTGATTTTACCTTAATCTTTGGCCTCCATTGATTAGGAGGCGATTTCCTCTTGTCTCCTCATCAAGCCACCTTCTTTTCTGAGAGAATCTGAGAAAATGTGTGACATATTGTAAAATTTCTCAGATTGTTTATTATAGATATTATGCGGAAAATCCAATCGCCTTAAGGACTTGGATGCCTGTTCTGCTTTCTTGTGGTATGTTAAGAAAGATTAATTTGCCCCTAAGCCTAAGCTTCAGAGGCAAATTAATTAAAATAATGGCTGTTCCTGAAAGTGGAGAGGTCATTCCTCATATAGGGAAAGACACTCAAGGGATTCTACCACCGAGTGGTTAATCTCTTAAGACATCCACGTAAGGAACCTTTGGGAATTCATCCCCTGCAATTGATTTAAATTTGTAACGTCAGAGGATTTGCTCAATGACAATCGCAGTCGGACGCGCGCCCAGCGACAGAGGGTGGTTTGATGCCCTCGACGACTGGCTAAAGCGCGATCGCT